>JAFGSP010000098.1 GCA_016934775.1 Candidatus Woesearchaeota archaeon
CTTTTATATTAACTTACAAATTAATTTATTCCATATGGTGATGGAGTTTTTTAAGAAATTTGTTGATAAATTCTTTAACAGCCTGTTCAGGAGAAAGAAAAAAGTAAAGTTAGGGCTCTATGGTCCTCCGAACGGCGGCAAGACTACTCTGGCCAACAGGATATGCCAGGACTGGCTTGGCGAGGATATGGGTTCTGTCTCTAATATTGCTCACGAGACAAGGGAGATCCAGATTAAAGAGCAGATCACAATAAAGTCAAAAGGCAAAGAGCTTAACTTTAATCTTGTAGATACTCCAGGTATTGCTACAAAGATTGATTATGAAGAATTTTTGAAATATATGGACGAGAAAACAGCCAAGTCAAGGGCAAAAGAGGCCACAAAAGGGGTCATTGATGCCATCAAATGGCTGGACGATATGGATACAGTCATCATAGTGCTTGATTCAACGAAAGATCCTTATACGCAGGTCAACATAACTATAATAGGGAATCTCCAGGCAAGGAACATCCCTGTGCTCATAGCCGCAAATAAAGTAGACCTGAAAAAGTCAGATATAAAAAAGATAGAAGCAGCATTTCCTCAGTACAAGGTGATGGGGATATCTGCGAAATACGGCAATAACATGGATGAGTTTTACGAAGAGCTGATCTCGTTAGCCGGATAAAAAAGAGGTAGTAGGAAGATGTTAACATTACAATTCATTCCATATAGCAATATCGCCAGCCTGGATTCTGCTCAGAGGATAAAGACGCTTTTGGAGATAGTCAAGGACGAAAAGATAGTGCTGCTCGAGGGCAGGCTCAGAGAGGAAGAAGAGGCTGAACTTATCAAGAAGACCATGGAGTCTATTGATGAGAAGTTCACAGGCATCGAGCTAGGTGTCATATATCCGGAAGGCAAGGACACAAAGCTGCACAACAGGATAAGGCGGATGCTCATCAGGTTCCTGCTGGGAAACAGGAACGGTTTTACGATAATAGGGCCTGCAAACATAATAAAAGAGATAAAGAAAGACCCTGACAAGATACAGCTTTTCACAAAAGATGCTGCGGAAGCAAAGCCTAAAAAAAAGAAGAAATAAGGTTTTTGAAACTAATAATTGAGTGAGAACCTTGGGTTCTCACACTCTCCTACTCAAACACCCCTAACGGGATGGTGCGGAAGGGCTGAATTTGCTGTGCAAATTCAACTTTGCGTAAGCAAAGTCAACCCTTCTGCGTATGGAAAAAATAAAAAAATTGTTATAAAAGACTATGCCACACCAATGCGTAAGATGCGGGACGTTCTATGAGGACGGCAGCAAGGAGATCCTGTCAGGCTGCACAAGATGCAAGGGCAGGCTGTTCTTCTTTGTGAAGCAGGCAAGGCTCGAGGAAATGCAGAATGCAGCCTACAAGTTGTCCAAGAAGGAGAAGGAGCAGATAGAGAAGGATGTTTTTGACCTTATCGGCGTATCAGGGGATACTGAAGAGCCGGTTGTTCTTGATTTTGAGTCTATAAGGATACTCAAGCCTGGAAAATACGAGCTTGACCTTGTCAACCTGTTCAAAGACAGGCCGCTCATCTATAAATTGGATGAGGGCAAGTATATGATCGATCTGCCTGAATCATTCAAGAAAGCGCTGGATGCGAAAAAGTAACTATTTCTAAGTAGTAAAAATAGAAAGATTTATATAGTGCACTTTGTTCTTGTTGGAGATGGCAAAGGCAGTTATTGTTGTTCATCTTGACTTAATTTATCAGTTATTTGAACAAAAAGGATTGTATGAAAGTGAATTAGTCGCAATTGAAGAGATAGTTCACCAAGCAATTGATGAAGGTGCTTATTATATCAGACTGTCTGACAAAACTGACCCAACAGAAGTTTATGAATTACCTGTTCCTGCAGAAGATCTTAATTTGGAAATAATGGTCGTGGGAACAAAAAATTGTTCTAATCTTCATAGAATAGCTCTTGAGAGAGCTGGATATGAGAATGTTCAACTGAATAATGAAGGAATAATTGAACATTATCAGTGGAAATAACTGTTCAGCACATATTGGTGCACCATCCTGTGCGTATTAAAGAAAGAGGCATTGAAAGCAATTGAATGCCTCATTATTTCTGTCCATTTGTCCCAGTTGTCATAGAACATGGGCACAAGGACCTCTCCGAGCTTGAGATAGAGGTCTTCTGCATCCTGCTCATCTGAGATGAGCTCGTCTGAATTGCTGCCTTTTTTTGCTTTTCTGCCTATAGACCATCCTGTGACGTTCTCTACATGGCCCTCTATCCACCAGCCGTCCAGTATAGAAAAATGAGGGACTCCGTTATGAGCTGCCTTCATTCCTGAAGTTCCAGATGCCTCTAACGGCCGCCTTGGCGTGTTCATCCATACATCCACACCAGATATGATAATCTTTGCCATCTGCATGTCATAGTTCTCCAGGTAGACTACTTTGATCTTGCCGTCAAGCTCTTTTGATATGTCAAATATTCTTTTGATAAGGTCTTTTCCGCCGCCGTCTTTAGGATGGGCTTTTCCTGCCATCACTATCTGTATTTTGCCTATATTGTTATGTATCTCCAGCAGCTTGTTTATGTCATGGAAGATGAGGTCTGCCCTTTTGTAAGGAGTTGATCTCCTGGCAAACCCTAATGTCAATGTCTCATAGTTGAACCCTGCTTTTGTTATTGAGTTCACATAATCAACCATCTTTTTCTTTACAGCAAGGTGGGCATCCCATATCTCTTTTCTGGATATGCTGAGAGCATATCTGAGATTATAAGGGTCTTCTCTCCATCCCGGCATATGCGTGTCATACAGCTTCTTGAACTCATCAGAAGTCCATGTATTTGAGTGCACGCCGTTTGTTATAGAGCTTATTGCGTATCCCGGAAACATTGATTTAGATACTTCAGTATGCTTCTGCGCAACCCCGTTTATGTATTCTGAGTTGCTTAACGCCAATAGAGTCATGTTGAGCTTGTCATCAAAAAAGAAATCCTTGAGGAATTCCGGGTCTATGAAATTTCCCAGTATCTGGTTGACATCATCCTTGTGGAACTGGTCATGGCCTGCAGGCACAGGAGTATGCGTTGTGAACACGCACTTGTCTTTGACAGCCTGGACATCATATTTCTTGTAAGGGTCCTGTTCGCCTTCTGTGTCTGTCTCTCTCAGCAGTTCAAGAGTCAAAAAAGCAGAATGCCCCTCGTTCATATGGTATTTTCTTATTTTCCTGTAGCCAAGGGCATCTATCATACGGACTCCGCCGATTCCCAGGATAGCCTCCTGCTTTATCCTGTACCTGGAGTCTCCTCCGTAAAGGTGATCCGTTAATCTTTGGTCTTCAGGATTGTTTTCAGGGAGATTAGTATCAAGGAAATATACAGGAACTTCAAATCCTTTTATTCCTTTTACTTTATACTCCCATGCTTGGACAACAACATCCCTCCCTTCGAGATTTATCACTATTTTTTCAGGCATTAGCTTCATCAGTTTTTCAGGGTGCCATTCAAGGTATTGCTCAGTCTGCTGGCCTGATCTGAGCTGCTGCTCAAAATAGCCTTTTCTGCTTACTAGAGTAATGGCCACTACAGGAACTATCAGGTCTGCAAAAGTCTTAATAGTGTCGCCTGCAAGCACTCCCAGGCCGCCTGAATAGGTATGTATTTTCTCGTCCAGGCCGATCTCCATAGAAAAATACAAGATAGATCTTATGCTCTTGTCTTCCTGCTTCTCAAGATAGTGCTTCATAAGATTAACTTTGCACAACTACTTATTAAATGTTGTGTGAAAAAATAAAAAAGTTAATTTTAATCCCCGCTCAATCCAAGCGCTGGCAGGAGCTTGTTCACTATCATACTTAGGACAAGCATGCTAACTGCTACAACTACAAGGAATCCCCAGTCTGCAAGGCTGAGCACAGCTGTCTTGAAGACATTAGGAAGGAATGTGTAAGCAGGCACATATATCGCCAGCAGCTGCAATGCAATTGAAGATATTATAGCAAGTATAAGCGCCATGTTTGAGAACAATCCAAGCTTATATTCGCTTCTTATTATGTATATCCTGACAAACTGCAGTATCACTAGAGTCGTGAAGGCCATTGTCTGGGCGTGCATATCGCTCACATAAGCTATGTTCATGAAATACCAGAACACAAACAGGGTGGCGAATGCAATTAATATGCCTGTGAAGAACACCTTTGCTCCGAATGCCTTTGTCAGGATGCCTTCCTGAGTATTCCTTGGCTTTCTCTTCATAATATCAACAGAGCTTGGATCCACTCCAAGAGCGACTGCGGGCAGGCCGTCTGTTATCAGGTTCATCCACAATATCTGGACAGGTATAAGCGGAAGAAGGGGGTTGCCCTCTGATGAAATATAACCGAACACATTGGCAAGTATAGTCGCTAAAAACAATACCAGGACTTCCCCCAAATTGCTTGAAAGGAGATACTGCATGAATTTCTTGATATTGTCATATATGCCTCGGCCTTCTTCTACAGCGCCTACTATACTGGCAAAATTATCATCAGTCAATATCATATCAGAGGCCTCTTTTGCCACATCAGTACCTGTTATTCCCATAGAGATTCCGATATCAGATGCTTTCAGGGCAGGAGCATCATTCACACCGTCTCCTGTCATTGCCACGATATGGCCTTTTTTCTTCAATGCATCGACTATCTGCATCTTGTGCTCTGGATTTACCCTGGCATATATGCCGATGTTCTCAACGTCTTTGTCAAGATCTATTTTCTCAAGATCTTCTCCTGTCACGGCCTTGCCTTCAATACCTAATTCACGGGCAATGGCGACAGCAGTCCCCCTGTAATCTCCTGTTATCATAACAACCTTGATCCCGGCAGTCCTGCACTTGGCGATGGCATCTTTGACTTCCTGCCTTGGCGGGTCTATCATGCCCTGAAGCCCTACAAAGACAAGATTTTTCTCATAGCTTTTTTCAGAATCGTTTTTCTTTAGTTCTTTGTATGCAAAGCCCAGCACTCTTAATGCCTGGCCTGAAAAATCCTCGTTTGTTTTCAATATCTTGTTTTTCAGGGCAGTATCAAGTTTCTTGACTTTCCCCTTTAGGATAATCTTATCGCATGATCTCAATATGACGTCAGGGGCGCCTTTTACATAGGCAATTTTTTTACCAGACATCTTGTGAACAGTAGTCATCCTTTTTCTTGTGGAGTCAAACAATATCTCATCAATCCTTGGGTTTTCTTCTCTTATCTTGAGATGGTTGAATCCTGCTTTTTCTCCTGATACTATAAGAGAACCTTCAGTAGGATCTCCAATTATCTTAAAGCCGGAACCCTCTTCTTTCTCAAGCTTTGCGTCATTGTTCAGCACGCCTATCTTTAATAAGAGATCAAGGTCATCAGGATGCTCTGAGAAATCGCCTTCCGGCTCGTATCCTGAGCCAGATACATCTATTACCGTATTATCTACAAAAACCTTTTTTACTGTCATCTCATTCTTTGTCAGAGTTCCTGTCTTATCGCTGCATATTACAGTTGTGCCTCCTAATGTCTCTACAGAAGGCAGCTTCCTTATGAGAGCATTCCTTTTTATCATCCTCTGGACTCCCAGCGCCAGTGAGATAGTCACAACAGCAGGCAGGC
>JAFGSP010000099.1 GCA_016934775.1 Candidatus Woesearchaeota archaeon
ACATTTGGACCAAGGCATAGTCTTGAAACACAATTAATGAGGCAAGGTGTCTCTCGCCCTGTCAAGAATGTTAGTGTTGGTGGAATCATTCTTACTTCTCCTGAAAAGAACGCACCTAAAGGCTATCTTGTTTTGGGTGTTAGAGGCGGAGCAGCTTTTCCAAACACATACCATATTAACGCTGGAGCACTAAAAGCTACAGATGGATTCAAAAAAGGCCTATCCTCTGTTTATGATGTATTTAGGACTGAGGAACTTGAGCGTGAATTTGGTTTAAGTTCAGATGAGCTAGATTATGTCCATGTCCACTCAAGAATCTATGACCCTGTTATAGACAAAGGACCAATGTATGTTTTTTGTGTACAGACAAATCTTATAAAAGATGAACTATATGAAAGATGGCAAAATAACCTTGATCCTGACAAAAGTGAGCACGATAGCCCCCATTTTATTCTTGCAGGAAAAAAAAGTGTAGCTGATTTTGTTAGACAAACTTATAAAGGTGTTGTTAGGAATAAACAAGATAGGGTGGATTCAGAGAGATATCTTCTTTCTCCAGGAGCATTTACGCTGGCAGCATATGCTGGAAAAACAACACTATTTCTGAAAAGATTATATAGACAAGGTGTTTTTTAACATTCAGTATTAGTTTTCTATTTGATTAATATAGAATAAGTATGAACTTTCACTTATTAATTTTCTTGAAATATTCCTTTATTACATCTCTATGCTCTTCAGGAATCTTTTCTTCATATACTTCCTGGGCAACTCCTGAAATTTCCTCAGGATAATGACCTCCGAAATCACTCCCGCCTGATTCACCTATACTCCCTATGTCCAGTTCTGTGCTGTATACATCAATTGAAAGATTGAGTTCCCTGTCTCCCACCTGGATAAGCCTTGGAGTATCAAGAAAATCCCTGTCCCTAAGCTCATCTCTTTCCTGAAGCTCAAACATGTTTTTCGCAGTCCTTTCAGCCATCTTGTAGAACCCTGACTCAAAAACTGTCTTTTTCAATCCCACAACATCAAAACCTACAGATGCCAGATAGATTGTTGAAGACAATAAAAAACAGATTATGGTAACTTTCAGGAAGATATGAACTGTATTAAGAAACGCATTCACATCGATTTTTTTTATGATAGCCATGATATCTGAATGAAGGTCATTGATTATTGTGTTTGTCTTGTCCTGATAATCATATGATGTCCTGAGCCTTTCCCGCAAATCAGGATATTTTTCTTCAAGCACTAGTATTTTGTTCTGCTTTGTCTTTATCCTAAGGCTCCTGAAAAAAAATATCAAGCCGGCTGCCAGCGGGAAAAGGATGCTTATCCTGTAGAAATATGCAAGTATATACACTATAGAAAACATCAAAGTCCCGTTAAGGAATGAATCAAGAAAACTCAGAACCTTGGATGTAATAATCACTTCTTTATACATCCTCTGGACATTCATGTGTAATCCTCACACTCAGATATGTTCATAGGAGAAGCTTCATCGCAGATATCAAGAACATCCTGAACAACATCAGCCAAGGTCTCATTAAGGTCAAGATAATCCTCTTCAAGGCCAAAGTAATTATCCTCGCAATCCTCGAGTTCTTGGTTAAGGCCAAGCAGCAGCTGTTCTGTGTCAGTCAGCTCTGTCTCAATTTCCTCTTTTGCTCCCGACAAAGAAGATGTTTCCTCAACCAGATTTACATATTGCGCTGTCAGGTTCTCTTCTTTCTCAAGCTGGATCCTCAATATTTCGCTAAGGAGTGAAACATTGTAATTAAGGCCTTTAATCTGTATGGACATACTGGTAATCTTATCTTCTTTATTCCTGATAACATCATTAAGCCTGGAAAGCGTCCTCTGGTAGTATACGCTGGCTCCTGTAAATAAGCCTACAAGCAGCACAAGCAACAGGAAAAGTACAATAGTTGTCGTCTTTTTTATATATGTCATTTTAGTACTTAAGGCTCAACTCATATATTCTTCGCATCAGTATTTCTGAAAGATAAACTGCCATTGCCAGGACAACAAATATCCAACATATGTCTTTTGTAGTCACAGTCTCTACGTTTGAAATTGATTTTATCCTTTCTGAAATCTGGGCTGCATCAGGCTCAAGCAATTCTCCTCCTGATATCTGGAGTATTTTATCAAAATCCTTATTCATACCTAAATAGAGATATTCCTTTTTATAATTTACCCCTGCTGAAATGTTCAGCAATTCTGTAATCCCTGTTGAATTCGGATAATAATTTGCCTTGAAAAGCCCGTTGTCCACTTCATAAAAATTCAGTTCTTCTGATACTGGCTGTGTCTCAGACCTGACTGTTACAACACAATTCTCTCCCTCTCTGAGCTCAGGGATATCAATCGCAAAACTGTTTTTCCTTTCAGGGTCCTCAACCAGCCAGTTCAGTGTCCTGATAAGAAGCTTTGAATTTTCCTGGTTCAGCATCTCTGGTATCCATAAGAAACCGTCATCTGAAGCCCATGATGCAACTCTTCCCAGACCGTAGTTCCATACTGTAAGCACAGGGTCTCCGGCTGTTGTCGTGAGAAGGAGCCTTGCTGTTGATTTCGGATATACTTCATTGAAGCCGTATATGCTGCTCAGTTCTTCAATGTCCTGTGTAATGAAATGGTTTGAATCATAGACATAGAGGGACAAATCCTCCGGCGGAATCTCACCCGGATTGCCGAAATAAATCTTAATCCTGCTTGTCTCATCTACCAGGAATATCTCTCCGCCTCCAAGCCCCTTGATATTATGGAGAAACAAGTCGTCTCTTACTTTCCCTGTGTTGATAACAAAAGTCTTGATGCCGTCCTTGTTCGCATTCCATACAAGGTCTTCAAGTATTGATTTTTCGTATTCCTGGATATCGCCATCTGTAATCAATACGATATTCTTGCTCCCCTTTACAAGCCTAAGCATGTCATGAGCTTTCAGGTATGCATACCTGAATTCACTTATCCCTTGTGTGGTCAGTCTTCCTATTAGAGCAATGAGTTCTACTCTTTTCGGACCTAATTCAGATAACCCAGACAGGGTATATAAAAAATTATTTGCTTCAATTAAACCAACCCTATTTGTTGAGCTTATGCTCTTTATGATATCTGCTGCGACAGCTTTTTGTATATCAATGTACAATACTTCTGATTTATTATTAATACGGGCTCCGGTTCCGGTATCCATCAATATCACGATGTTTGTGACATCATTCTGTTTCTTTGCTTTCCCCACGTTTACAGGAAGCATGCTCAACAGCAAAGAAGTATTGTAATTCCCCCTGTCATATGATTCCTTGCCTCCAATGACAAAAAGACCGTTGCCATCTGACACATATTCTTCAAGAGCCTCAAGGTCTTCCTCGCTAAGATCATCTGCGGGTATATTATTGAGGACAACCGCATGATAGCTGTCCAGATTCTGCAGGTCTGAAGATGATTGGATAGAATAAAAAGGGGAATACAATGACCTTAGGGGAGATGCTGTTTTTGACACGTAAAGTATGTCAGGCTTGCTATATACTGTAACTGTTTTGTAATAGATATTATTCTCCTCAAAAAGATCATCATGCTCCGTCCCCAGTGTAGCCTTGATTATATGGTTGCCGGTCTGGAAAGAGGTCTTTATCTCTACTTTCTTGTCATACAGTTCTCCATGCACAAGCACATCATCAATATAGATTTTGACTGTCTTTTTCCCAACATCTCCTATCTCATTCACAATTATCTCATAAGTATTATCCACTCCGGATACGACCTTAGACGGGCCGTCTATATATATAAGTGCATCCTCCTTGTCAGATTCCAGATTGATGCCAAAAATCCTTGATCCAATGGAATTTGCAAACAAAGCTACATCTTCCATCTCCGATCCGAAATTGTTCTGGCCATCTGAAACAAGAAGTATGTTCTCTTCTGGTGCAAGATAGTTCAGAATTGAATTCCCCAACGAAGAGTAATCCTCAAGATTAAGATGATTGAGTTCAACTGTGAACCCTCTTCCGGATATCTCCTGAAAAACCTGATCTGTATCTCCAATATCAAACATTCCCATAGAGTAAGAATCATCTATAAGGATCTTCAGTTTTGTGATATTCTCTCCTGTCTGCCTGTACTCCAGTTTAGGACCAGAAAGCGCGAGGACAAGAAGGAAAAAGAAAAGCATCCTGAAGAAAAAAATAGTGATCTTCAGCCAAAGGTTGTTGACAAGCCTCTGCTCTTCTTTAATATATTTCTTAACAAGAAGTATAATCAGCAGCATAGCCATTGGAATAAGCAAGTATAGGTACTCCAGCTGCCCGATGACAAAATTGCCATATCTGAAAATCATTTACAGGTCTCCTCTTTTTTTCAGTATATATATCTCAAAAAAAGACAATATTAGCGCGACCAAAATAAACATTGACATCAAGTTAAGGTTTTGCTTGAATCTCTCTGACTTATATTCTTTAGATTCATGGGTTGTAGTGAATTTATTGCCTTTGTTAAGGTCTGACTCTCCTGCATTAAGGAGATTCACTGCAACTTCTTTTCCGTCAATCCTGTATATACCTGTCTTTTCAGCAACCACATAATCTCTTGACTTAACTCCTTCCGGATCGGTGATATGGTCTGAATAGATGATGTCGCCTATTTTCATATTAAGATTTGTATAAGTATCTTTCATGGTCAGCAATTCTATTATATTAATCCAGAATAAAGGATACTGGACAGAGATCTTAAATGGATTATATTGGTCAATAAGCCCATAATAAAGAATATTCCCGTTACCGTATTTAGTAAGAGTTATTACAGGCGATTTATATTTATCATTGATTTCAGCCAGCACAAGTGTATTGTTGCCCCTAAGCTCAGCCGGATAATATTTTGAGCTTAGGCCATAACTGAAATCAACTAGCTTATTGATAGTTGCAGTATTTATTATCTCAACGACCTGGTTTTCGGGTTCATAAAATTCCAGAGGAAGAAGGTCGCCTAATTTCTCAGGGTCCATATCATCCTGCGCAACTACAATCAACGATGCCCCTTCCTTGACTTTAGTCCTAAGCTCTTCTATAGTGCCGCCGGAGATCTTATGATATTCCAGATTATCCAAAACATAAAGCTTTTTATCCGATATTGTCACTGCAGGAGGTTTTGCTGTCCTTATATCTACTGACCTCAATGAAAAGAGAGCAGACCTCACATAGCTGTCTTCGCCGCTGGTCAGAAGAAGCATGTCAGTCTCAGAACTTTTTGGCAGGATAATCCTTAGTTCATCATCTCTTCTGAAGTCGTCTTTTGTTTCGATAAATATATTATTAATGCCTTCCTGGAGTTCTACTGAAATTTGCTGTACTTCCTGCGGCTCGAGATGAAGTGTCTGGCCTGAATCTGAAATCCTGATGTCCTTTGGACTTGTATCAAAATTCTTCACGTGAACAATCCCAGTGTTGCCTGAAAGCACATACCTGATAATCCCGACATTTGAGAAAGAATCTTTATTCAGGTTCACAAATTCAACCTGAAATCCCCGTGCCTCAAGAAGCTTCTTTGCAATATTAAGGTCTTTGTCATTAGTGTCTGAGAAATCGCTCAGGATAATTATTGAGGAATCATCGCTTGCGATATCTCCTGCCAGCATCATCGCATCCCAGATGTTGCTCAGAGAATCTGCAGCCTTGAGACCTCCTACAATTTTAAGAGCATTCAAGGGGTTTGTCTGTTTCGCCAGAACTTCTGGTGATTTTTTTATTAGTACTATAGAATTCCTAACACCAACTCTTTTTCTTATCTCTGATTTATACAGGTCAAGCAGCATCCTGTTATTGACATAAGCCTGAGAACTTGCAGAAACATCTATTACAAACACAATCTCTTTGTTTATTTTTCTGGTATATACCTCAGCAGAGACATTTAGGATAGCAAGGCACAGCATGAACAGGAGAGCTGCATGTAACAGGATAAGCCAGTCTTTCATGAATTTCTTGAAAAAAGACTTCATTGAGAATTTTTTCTGGGACTTCTCAAGAAAGATTATGCTCGGAATGACTTTCTTGAAAGGCTTTGGCCTCATGAAATACAGGAGAAGCAGGAAAAGGAAAGATAAAAATGACAAATACCCAAAAGTGTTGCCTATATTGAAGGTCTGGCCAAAAATATTCATTGAGATAGCTAGGGGGACCTGGGTTTAAATAGGTTGCGGAAAACTAGCCAAATAAAGATGCGAGCCAGTCCAGGAATCTTGTGAATATATTAAGGTTCTGGCATATCCCGTCCCCGCAAAAATCTGAGACGCATTCATAGTCTAGATCACATGTGTCTCCAAACTCTTTTTTATCTTTTAGGACATTGTCTGTATCACAATACTTTGTTTTTGAGACATCTCCCTGAGGAACACATTCTCCATCTGATTCACAACCTTTCTTTGTCTCCCTTATACAAGCTTTTGGATCGCCCTCGCACCTGTCAATCGTACAGGCCAGCCCATCCTCGCAATCCTCAACTGTTCTGCAGAATCCGCAATCATTGTCTTCTTCCTGGGTGCATCCTTCTGGACAGATATCATCATCATCTGCGCAAGGAACATCTTCCTCAACATCTACTGCGGGAATTTCTTCTTCTTTAACTTCAATACAAGAATCCTGCACACATGAAAGCGAACCTGAGCAGCCGCAATCCCTGCAGCAGCTGTCGCTTGTCTCTGTCCCATCACACTTACCGTTGCCGCATATCTCCAAAGGGCTGATGGTTATTAATTCTGTATCATAATCCTTGGATTCCAAAATAAAGGAGACTCCTGTTTTCTCAAAAGACATTTCTTCTGCAACGGATTTAAAATAGGGAAGTTCAAGAGAATCTATTAGCTCCAGGCTTTTACTGCCAAAAAGCAACATGTCCTGAGTATCGAAAGACACATCATCGCCATCTATTATGTAATTAGGGCTCAAGACCATAATATAATCTCCATAGATGACTGCATCGCCGCTGGACAGGATAGAATTTTCATTAAATTCTTGTATGCTAAATGCAAGCACGTCTGCATAGTAGTTTTCTGATGTCCCTTTCAGATAAAGGTAATAATCATCATATCCTGAAAGGCTGATAGCATATTCAGGGGACAATGAATAGGTTATCTCTTTTGTATCTCCTACATATAGAGTCAACTTCAAAGACTGTTCATAGAGGAAGTTCCGTTTCATCTGGCCGCCATGAAAGTTTGTGAATTCCATTGAGTATTTACTGTTCACAGGTATTTTTTGGCCGGGATATAAGTGATTAACTCCTTTTAAGAGCTTCTTTGATCCACAATCCTCATAACAGTAAGTATCTTCATTCAACGAGTACTCGCATTCTTTGTCTCCGCAATCTCCGCAATCCTGCTCGCAGACCCTTTTCTCAAAAGAGTCACAAATCTCATCTCCGCACAGATCTTCTGAACACTCATCCTCGCAATCATTCTCTATATCAGTCTCATCGCACAGGCTGTTTCCGCAAAGGCTCTCGCAATCATCTGCGCAGAAATTATACATATCAAAAAAAGTGCTGTTTTCTGATTCCCTAAAATAGCATTTATCATCTCCGCATGTCGGGACGCAATAATCAATGCAGTCTCCTTTTGTAAACAATACTGCTTCTCCTTTGCAGATATTATCCTCCAGCTCATTGACCTGGACAAGAGTAAAAGTGCGGCCAAGAAAATCTTTTGTCTCCCCAATCTTAATGACTTGCTTATTTGGAATTTTCTTCATTATCCATAGATTTATCTTCTTTTTTGATGATCCCATCTCATAATAGAGCCTGAATCCGCCAAAAGTCTCTTTCACATCTGCGATGGACTCATCATAGTTATCCCTGGGCACTGTAAATGCCTGGCCGTCAATCTCAAGCTGTATACTGCCTCCAAGATAAGCATAAAC
>JAFGSP010000100.1 GCA_016934775.1 Candidatus Woesearchaeota archaeon
AGCATTATGGAATTTTTTTGTAATGGCAAAAAAATCAGGGTCTCCTTTGATAATACGCCAGCCTGTTATGATGCCAACATCATTAAAAAGAGGCACAAGGCTGTTTAGCATCTCTGACACGCCACCTCCATAAAAAGTTGAATTTATATGAATAATATGCTTACCTTCCAACGGCCTGGCTTCTTTCTTTATCTGATTTATGACTTTCTCTCCTACTATTTTCTTATAATCTGTCAGTCTTCTTATCATTTTTCTGCTAATTTCTTCACTATTTCCCTGATGCCTTTAGAACCAGGTTTTTCTGTGACCTCGTCTGCGATAAGTTTCAGCCGGGGATGAGCATTAGAAAGCGCAACCTTGTAACCGGGGGTCCTAAACAAGTCTATGTCGTTTTCAGCATCTCCCACCACAATTGTATTCTGAGGATCAATCCCTAGATGATTCAGAGCTATTTTGACGCCTGAACCTTTATTAACAAATTTAGGGAGGATCATCATCTCATCCACATTATAAATATAATTCAGGTTTTTTGTCAGATGATGAAGCTTTTCTTTTACCTTTTCTTTTTCTTTGATATTAACGCTTATTATCACTTCACCAAAATTCGCAGATATCCCGTTTTTCATCAATATCCCCCTTGCTTCTTCCAAATAGGACGAATTGACCTTGATTGTCTTTTTTGATTTCGGAAAATAGACAATAGAACCATTTTCACAAACAATGCATTCCCATAGGCCGAACCTGTCAAAAAGCTCTTTTACATATTCAAATTTTCGTCCTGTTGCCAAAATATGCACTGTATCAAGCTTATGCAGATTCTCAACTGTCTCACTTTCCAGCACGCCGGGAGAATCAGTTATGGTTCTGTCATAATCTGTTATGAAAGCTCCGATATCTTCTAGCTCAAGCTTTTCAAGCCTCCGGGCCACATCTTTTTCTTTCATCAGATTGTTATATAAGTAAATGTGCTCTTCAACACCCTTATGCAGGGAAAAATTTTCTTTAACAAATTCCAGGCTTTTTTCCCCAAATCTCTTTCTCAGCTCCTTATCTTTAAGCAAAGTGATTATCCTGTCTGCTGTCGCATCCGCATCATGCGGCCGTACAAGAAAACCATTTTCTCCGTCTTTCACCTGGATAGGAATCCCGCCGACGTTGTTAGCGACTATAGGCCGGGCGCAGCTCATAGCCTCTGTCACTGAAAGACCAAACCCTTCAATCTTAGAGCAGAGGGCCACCACATCTACGGAATTGTAGAGTTCTGGAAGTTCGGCATAATCTATGTTTCCTGTGAAAATAACATCCTCCTCAAGACCAAGTTTTGTGATGAGCTCCTCGACCCTGTCCTCATATTTTTTCCGGATATTTGAAATTTTGCTGCTCATTGATTTTCCGCCTACAAAGACAAGCTTTGCATCTGGGATTTCTTCAAGGATTTTAGGCATTGCCTTTATCAGTTGCTCGTGCCCGCTCTTCTGGTCAATCCTCTGGACACACATAATTATGTTAGCGTCATGAGGAATCTTATATTTGTCAAGCACTTGTTCTCTGTTTGTCTCAAGCGGCCTGAAGAGTGTTGTATTGCAAATCGGATAAATCAATTCGCATTTTCCTTTTGGAAGACCCATCTTCACAGCTGCATTGATATATTCCTGGGAAGAAAAAATGACCTTATCATACTCTTTAAGGTGTTTCAAGAGATATTTTTTCAAATGTGTTGAAACCTTATTTGAAAGAGGTATGTGCCACGTAAAAACAAGAGGAGTGCCCCTGGGAATATATCTATATAAATATATAAGCTGAAAATCATGTATATGGATTATATCTGCAGGATCCTTGTTAAGCATGTCCCTGACTTCCTGGCCAAATGCATCATTAATAAGGATAAAATCATCATAACCCTCCATCTCATCAGGGGTCCTATTGAAAGAGCCCTTGATATTATGGCTCTCTTTGTATATAGCTTCTTTGAAAAGGCTATATCCTTTCAGCATATCCATGTCCAGCGGTTCTTTTGGCACTCTATGCACTTCAATTCCTTCAACAATTTCATGATTAGGCGCATTAGACGGCCTCAGATGAAGCTCAATAACCTCATTTCCCCTCTTTTTAAGCTCTTTTTGGAGATTTAATAAATAGGTAGAAACACCGCCTATATGCGGATAGAAAGACTGGCTGGCGAAATAGATCCTCATTGGATCTCACCAATTACATAGTCTGTTTGAACAATAAGGGTCTCCCCAACCTCGATTTTAAAAAACCTCCATTATAATATCCTACTTAAAACCCTTTATCATTTATATATGTTACCCATAGACTTTTAAATCATTAATAAAAAAGGAATGCTTTCAATAGCAACCTTTATAACTCATGCCTTTTTTCCTAGTATCCATATTAAAATATATCTTATGAAGAGAATATATTTGAAGAAAAGGTGAAATATAATGCCAAAACATAAAGACCAACGCGTAGGCGTTTTTGTAGATGTGCAGAACCTGTATTATAGCGCGAAGCAGTTCTATAATTCAAAGGTGAATTTTGCACATATCCTGAGCAGGGCTGTCTCCGGAAGGCAGCTGGTCAGGGCAATCACTTATGTGATAAAAGCTGACATCAAGGAAGAGAGCAATTTCTTTGAAGCCCTTGAAAAGATTGGATTTGACGTAAGGTCAAAAGACCTCCAGACGTTCTATGGAGGGGCTAAGAAAGGTGACTGGGACGTTGGAATAGCGATGGACATAATGAGGATGGCCTCAAAACTTGATGTCATTGTGCTTGTATCAGGAGACGGCGATTTCAAAGACCTTCTTGAACACGTTAAAGCTCTTGGATGCAGGGCTGAAGTCATTGCTTTCAGAAAAACTGCTTCTTCAAGGATACTTGCTGAGGCAGATGAGTTTATTGACCTGGACAAGGAACTGGACAGGGTTCTCATAAAGGACCATAAGCACCATAATAACGGCCAGCACCCCGGAAGCAGTATCCCGCCAAGAAAAGAATATAAAAGGCCTTATAGGAAAAGCAGCAGTAATTTTGAGTCTAAACCAAGGTCTTTTGATAATAAGCCTGATGCTGTATCTCTGATCCAGAGGTTAAATATGGAGCAGCCTGAACTGCCTAACCTGAACAAGACAGAAAAAACAGATATCAATGTTCCCAAGCCTCAGGCACCA
>JAFGSP010000101.1 GCA_016934775.1 Candidatus Woesearchaeota archaeon
CAGAATTAACCAGTGGGATCGATTATTATGTCTTGATAGGTAGGAGAAACTAAAAGAAGCCTATTGACAAACCAAGCTTTTATAACCAGTTTTATAGTAAAATTTAAATATACAGAACTCCTAAATAATAACTTGTTATATTTCTAAGGAGCAAAGGGGAAGGTAGAATGGAATATTTCAATTCAGTGGAATTTCTTGAGCCAAAGTGCCCTAAGTGCGGCATTGTGCTGGATTACGGCACAAACACAGAATTCAAGGATGATGTCAACGCCCATGTCTGCCTGATGTGCGGCCACATCCTGAGATGAAATAGAAAAAATTATAAACCCCGCCTACTGAAATCTTAGATATGAGATCTAATCTTAAGAAGCATGAGTTCATAGGGCTTGTGATGATATTCATTTCAGGAACTCTTATCGGAATAGGGCTCTTCAGCACATTCTGGCTGGCCAATAGGCCTTTATTATCAGGCACCAACACTCTGATAAGCGCAAAAGAGATGCTTGTCTTCCCGATTTTCTTCGGCCTTGGATTTATCTTATGGGCCCTCGGCCAGATCGAGCTCAAAGAGGCTTTGCCGGGAAAAAGGATGTAACATGAATTCCAAAGAAAAGAAGATTACCCATGAGAAAGAAGTAGTCTATGGATTCAAGGAGTTCATTCACGGCATATTACTAGGGATTGTCCTAGGGTTCCTGCTGGCCATGTTCCTGATAAGGTAGAAACGCATAAGGGAATCACATATAATAGCAGCCTTCTATATTTCTCTCTTTAATCAATTCTTTTGCATCTTCATAGTTGAGGGCCAGCCTTTCCTCTGGCTTAGAATAATCCACAAGATTGTAATTATAGTTCTTCAGCCTCCTCAGCCTGTCGTTCTTTGGGTCGACATCATAGCACACAACCTTGTTACTTATATCTATTATGTTAAATAAACAGTTATTCACAGCTGAATTGTTCAGGATAAAATAGAACTCTGAGGCATGATAGAAGTGTGTGGTCATGAAATGGTGATATGACTGGATGAATATCTTGTGCTTCAGCTTTCCTTTCATAGATTCTATGAATTTCCTCACTGAATAGCTGCCCGGCCTGAATGAGAAAGGGTCTTTCCTCAGCTTGCCCTGCGTCTGGTTGAGCATCAGGAGCTTAGAGACATAACCTGACTGCCTTGTTATCGTGGACATCAGGTCTTCAGTAATCTTTTCCTGGAACTCAGACATCTTGTCAGCAGCAACTGAATTCGGATTGAGTCCGGGGATCCCGACGATAAGAAGATCGCCTTCGATTGCACTGCCTCCTGCTATATAGTTCAGCTTTCTCAGCTTTGGATCCTTGACTTTTGAAAGGAACTCCTTGAAAACTTCCCTATAGTTAGACTGAAGCGCAATCCTCCTAATGAACGGTTCAGGCACATCAAGCAGGAAGGAAAGCTCTTTCAGAACATTATAATGAAGGGGAGACTCATACATGCCTATATTGAAATAAGTCTTTGCTATTGTAGAGAACCTGTTCAATGTGGAGAATACAAAATCATATCTTGCAGAGATATAATCCTTTATGCTTTTTGAGAAATCCAGCTCTTTCTGCTCATCGCTCATGCCCTGCTCATAATAGAGCTTAAGCATCTTTAATGACTCAGATGCGCCGGGAGCCACATTTTTCAATACTCTTTCTCTGCCGAACCCTGCATAAAACAGTGTCTTGTTGAAATTATAGCCGTAACCTTCCCGGGCATCATTCTCACCAAGGATGTCTCCATTGATCACAATAAGCTTAATGTTCCAAGAAAGGGCTTTTTTCCTAAGATATTCGTATATGTACTCTATGTTATCCTTACTGTGACTATCAGAAATAATAGCAATCCTCATGCTCCCCCATAATCACTATAATAAGGTAATATAAATAATTTTTGAAAATCCACTAACTTTATATACCCCCAGCCAATTGAATAGAGAATGGCTAAAAAATCATTCTACAAGGATGCATTCATCGGGGTTCTGGTAATCCTGGGAGTCTATCTTATAGGCATTCTTATCTGGAACTGGTGGGGCCAACAGCTGGTTTCATTGCCTGTCATAAAAAGCCTATACAGGCTCACTTTGATAGAAGTTGAGAGGAAATCAGTCATTGGATTGAGCATAATCTCTTTTATTGGCGGCCTTTTTTTCATAGGTTATCCCGGAGAGATTATCTTCTTCCTTTACGGCCGGGCTGAATACAGCCTGTTCTATATTTCAGCAATAACACTAACTTATTCCATGCTGGCCCAGCTCCTGAACTATTGGTTCGGCCAGCTCCTGGACAAAAAAATAATCGACAGGTTTGTGAAAGATGGTGAAGGTCACTATCATCTTTCCCTTAAAACCTATGGCGAGCTTTTCATCGTGATATTCAATATCCTGCCCTTACCCTCGGACATATTGACGACCTTCTTAGGAATGATAAGGTATGATCTCAAGAAATCAATGCTCTACACAGCCCTGGGCAGGATAATCAAGCTCATTTTCATGAGCGCCATCATATTGATGTCAAGAGGCAACTGGTTCTTTTTGTAAAAATACATATGCTGTCCCGAACGTCAGCTTGCTGACTCTAGGACATATTTTCCTCCACAAACTCCCCTACTTGGTGATGGAGTTTTAGGTGGAAAATATGTTTTTAAGTAAACGTGTTACACACGTTTACATGACTCGGGACAGCCCCTGGTGAACAATAAACTTTATAAAGTCTCTATTTTTCTCAACTGCTATGGTTTTAGATCAGCAGAGAAGCAAGAGGAAAGAGACAGGTGCTCGTTATAAGAGGCAGCACTCTAAAAGGAAAGAGGCTCTCGGAAGGACACCTACACTTACAAAAGTGGACAAGGACCGCGCAGTAAGCAAAATCAGGACCAGGGGGGGAAGCGAAAAAATAAGGCTCCTGAGGTCAAATGTTGCAAATGTCTATGATTCGAAGGCAAAGAAATACTTGAAAGCAAAGATCGAGATGGTTGTCGAGAACCCTGCAAACAGGCACTATGTCAGGCGAAATATCATGACAAAGGGCACTGTCATCAAGACAGACAAGGGCAATGCAAGGATAACCTCAAGGCCTGGCCAGGACGGCGTGATCAATGCTGTGCTTGTATAGAATTCTTAAGATTTATTAACTATTTCTGATTCCCCCCCCAATATGGAGAGTAAAAATAAGTATATAGAATTAAGAGATCCTTTGGATTCAGTTCCCGCTATAAAAAAAGACCATGGGTTTGGTGATTATGTAATCCATGAGACCCAGGTTTCTGAAGATTTTCATGAGCCATGGATGAATTCAACAGAAAAAGGAGAAAAAAAGTATTACACTGTATATAAAAAGGATGAGCCTGTTCTGCAATTTTATACAATATTCTATCCAGATGAGAGTATTATTGAATATCAAGCAGCTGATTTGATTGAAAGGATGACAACCAAATTGAACAGCATGACTGTTAAAGATTTGAAAGCTGCCAAAGATCTGGAAGACAGGGTTGCCTGATTTTCATCGATTCTTTTATATATAACAAACGACTATCTATTTAGTATGGCCATCGGTGCAATTCAAGGACAGCAATTACGTTTGGTTGAGGAGATAGTAACAGAGGAATTAACAGCAAGGAGTTTTCCTCAAGGGAATAATCCTGATTTGTCTCTTCTGGAACTATGCCTATATGAAGTTGATCAAAAAATTGCAGTTGTTTTTATAGAAGAAGGCGGAACCTTTGGTTCTTTATTTACAAGTAACTGCGCTAAAAAGTTTCTGACTGAAATGAAGCAGATCAATACACGTGGGTATTATGTCCTGCCTGTTCTAGACGGAGGTTCAAAACACAGTATGCTAAGCCTATTTGAAGAAGAGGAAAAAGGTATTGATGCATGGATTAGAGCAGAACCTAATCATGAAATACCCGGATTGACGACTTTAAAACAGCAATTATCTCCTAAAAGGGGCGGAAGAAAAGTAAGATTAAGCAAAGCAGAGAACATTATTTACAATCTTCAGGTCCAAAACAATAAGGATGAAGTCATGCACTGGCTAGGAGCATGGATGGCCTATTATACACCTGAAGATGGGTTTTATGTGGAAAAAGTTGAGCCTATTCAGATTATCGGGCATTGTCTGAATTGTGACTATCTGGTCGGGCAATACGAATCACAACGACAAGCTTTTCCAGTACAAGATGTCAGAAAACAAATGCACAGGAAGGGAAATTCCAGACCAGATTTATGTCAAGATTATAACTGCTGGAAACATAAAGGCAGGCCCGGAGAACCTTATAGAAATTTTAGGTATGCTATATCACAAGAGTTAAGCCCTGAAAACCATAGGCTTATTGTAGAACAGACTCCAGGAGGACTCAATCTGGCTAAATTTGTTGGGTGTTTATATTCCGGGCATTTTTCTGGGACCAAATGATACAACTAGTTTATACTAATTTGTTCAAGTCATATAATTTTCAAAACTGGTGGCCTGTTACCCCAATTGGAAAGCTTGAGCCTGAATACACAGGCGGCCCTAAGGACAGGAAGCAGCAGCTTGAAGTGATATTCGGAGCCATATTGACCCAGAATACACAATGGAAACCAAATGTAGAGAGGGCGATAATCGAGCTTAATAAGAAAAACCTGATTGACATTGACCGCATATTAAAAGTCAAGCATGAGGAGCTTGCCCAGCTGATAAAATCATCCGGTTATTTCAACCAGAAAGCAAAGAAGCTGAAGAATATCGCTGTTTTTCTCAAAGAAACCCCGATTGAAAAGCTTGAGCAATCAGAACCAGCTGAATTAAGAAACAAATTATTAGCTGTGAACGGCATAGGCCCTGAGACAGCAGACTCAATCATATTGTATGCATTCAGCAAGCCGATATTTGTCATAGACGCATACACAAAAAGGATATTCTCTAGGCTTGGATTGTGCAGTAAAGAAATTTCGTATGATGAGCTGCAGATTATGTTTCATGATAACCTGGAAAAAGATGCCAGGTTGTTTAATGAATACCACGCGCTGATAGTGGAGCATGCTAAAAGGTATTGCAGGAAGAAGCCTGTGTGTGGAAAGTGTGTAATCAGATCAGAATGTAAGTATAAAAACAGAACAGAGGATAAGATTATCTAGATTTTTTGACAGGATTCTTCAATTTCACAGCCGGAATAAGCTCTCCGCCAAAAGGGTTTCCTTTTAATATTGCTTTTTCAAAAGAACCAGGGCTTTTGAATCTCTTAACCCTATATCGTGTTTCAGCAGTATATCTCTGCGCATCATTCCTAAATTTTTCAATTAAATAGAAACCATCATAGTCTGCAAGAAGATTGTCTACAGACCCATCTGCAGCTAAGTCTAATCCTTGTGCAATGGTCAATTTCCCTTTATGCTCAGGACCCCTATTAAAACTATCCATAAGATCATCTAGGCTACCATAGCTACTAACAGAATATTCAGTAACAGGACATTGGTATCTAACACTGTCTGTCCATTTTTCAATAAGGTAATAGGTTTGAGTTGTGTTCATGTTCTTCTTCATAAGTTGAAAAGAGTAACTAGTATATAAATTTATCG
>JAFGSP010000102.1 GCA_016934775.1 Candidatus Woesearchaeota archaeon
GATAGAATTATAAATGATGTACATAGGGAAAACCAAGATGACTATGAAAGAATGCTTAAAGACCAGGGGCTGCAAAGAGCATTTTGCCTTCCTGACCCAGAACAAATGAAGCTTCTTGAATATGAAGCAGCGATTAAAGAAATGACTTATAAAGGAGCTATTAGACGAGTTATGGAATATTCCAGAATACAAAAACTGGGGATCAGCAATATACGGGATACAATTGAGCAAGGCATCAGAGCAGGATACAAATATCCTGTTATCGGCCATTAAACTATTATGCCAGATAAATACATTATTTATTGATAAACTCTATTATGTGATCTGCCAGAGTCCTCGGATCAACTGTTGCGATGCAATGATGAGAATTTGGCTCGATGTACAGCTCTGAATTCTTTATCAGACTATGTAGCCTGCCTGCCCCTTTCAGATTTAGCAGCCTGTCACTGTCAGGCCAGAGGATCAGTACCTCATTTCTTATCTCAACCAAATTTTGGCAAAGATCCAAAGACAACAGGTCAAAGATTATGTCCCTGGTTTTTTTGTTATCTAGTCTGTCTTGCGCCAAAATGAGCTGCTCGTAGAGCTCCCTGCTCTTCTCTCTGTATGTGAAGTAGTGTGCCATCCTCCTGAAGAATACCTTTGCTACAACTTCCCTTGTTGCTGGAGCATAGGCTAGTTTTCTGTAAAGTGAAACCAACAAAGGATTCCTGAACTGAAATGGCAGCAGCTCTTTTGAATAGAAAGGAGATCTCACAACAATTCTTGTAAAAAATTTTGGTTCTTTCAGGACACAGGATAATGCCAGAGTGCTGCCCAATGAATTTCCATAAAGGTTGACTTTCCCTAGTTTCAGTGTCTTCACAAATTCTACAAGGAAGCCTGTATAATTCTCAATTGTATGATCTTTTGAGAAATCCTCTTCGGTAGAGAAAGGCAGATCCGGGATTATCACCCTGAAGTGTTTTTCAAGAAGTGTTACTAATGGCTTGTATCCGATCTGCAGGATCAGCCCATGGATGATCATCAATAGCGGTTTGTTCCCTCCACTATCATAGTATGAGCATGGGCCTGTGCTCAGTTGGATTGTTACCATGGAAGATGACTAATATCGCCAGTCTTATAAATTTTTTTTATCTAGAACTGGAGGAAAATAAAGAGTCCTTCTGCAGAGATGCGGGAAAAGACCCTAACAGGTCATTGGCTAGATATCTCTCGGTTTCAAAACATACGAGTCCCTGTTCAGTAAAAGCAATCTTTTTATATGCAGGCATCTATCTGAAAGTATATGGACTTCGAGGAATTTGAAAAAAGGATCTGGGAAAAAGGATTTGGCATCGCTGCGATGAACCATTACTCAATCAACGGAAAACGCATGCTTTACTGCATCATCTATAACACACAAAAAGGAAAAGCCTTCATGCAGGAAGGTGATATCTCCTCTGATGTGTTTGAGAAGCTGTATGGCAGAGTGGATTCTGAGAATCTTTAGGGCACCCTCAGCTCCGGCGGGCACGCTGCAATGGTAATGGGCAAGAGATACGCTGATGGAAAATATATTGAATCAAATTACTATCTTCTCAGGAATAATAAATGTGCTATTGACACCAATGGTGTATTTCATCTGCATAAAGAACTTCAGGAACTTTTCCTTCAGGAAGAATACGATAAGTGACTGCGGACGCTCAAAAAAATACGGCAGACTGTTCAATGTTACTCTTGGTGTATCCGGAATACTTGAGGTCTTGTTTGTATGGGCAATTATCAGCAGATTTTCACTAGTGAACCAGCCCCTTGTTACGATAGGATTGATCCTAGCTGGGATGTTCACATTATTCGCTTCGGTATTCTCAAAAAAGAGGCATGAGCTGCTGCATACTGTTTTCGGATACGCAATCTTCATAATCGTGATCCCCTGGTTCATATTCCTTCATATAAAATTGATCCAGCAGGACAGGATCATAGGATATATGGGCAGCATAATAGCGATACTTCTGGCATCCGGGACAGTCTATCTGTATGACGGATATAAAGAATGCAGCATCCCGGAGATATATTTCATTTCCTGTTTTGCCACCTGGAACATATTTTTCACATTCGCTCTGCTGTTCTGGTAAAAGGGCCTGATGACTGCAAGTCGCCAGTGGCTAGCCAATCCAGAGAATCCTACAGGGTTAAATCCTGGATGTGCCAAAATAATTAAATATGTCTTTTCAATATCCCTTAAGTTGGTGTGTACAAATGGAAGAGATCTCTTATGATGAATGGAAAAGACTGAAGATGAAAGTAGGCCAGGTTGTTCTGGTTGAAAAAATACCAAAGACAAGCAAGCTATACAAGCTAAAGGTCGATCTGGGTGAAGATAAACCAGTACAGATAGTGACCAGTTTGGTGCCTTACTATGATGAAAAGGAGCTGATGAATAAAAAAATCATCGTTTTAACAAACCTGAAACCAACAAAATTCGCAGGAGAGGTCTCTGAAGCTATGCTGCTTTGTGCTGAAAAAGAGGATGGCAGCCAATGTGTTCTCTTAACAACTGAGAAAGATATTCCTGCGGGCAC
>JAFGSP010000103.1 GCA_016934775.1 Candidatus Woesearchaeota archaeon
CAAGATATTTTACAAAAACACTTTTTTTATTCTGGAAAATATTCATGGCCATATTCTTAGATAATGGATAAATTACTCCCTGAATTATATTGTCTTTTTTATCCATTTTTTCTGTCTTGATTAAGTTGGTCTTCCATCATAATCTCAAATTGACGGGATATTAGTATGCCTTTTTTCTTGCAGTATTGTCGGTATTTGTTATAGAGATCAGTATCTACCCTTAAAGTTATATTTTTTGAGGCCAAATTGTCCACCTTTTACAAATATTCACATTTGTATATAAATATGTTTCTGTTTTATAAAGGTGATATACATTCTCCGACATCCTTTCTTTAGTCTTCTAAGCCCTTAGTCTTCCATGAAGCAGTGCAAATTATGCAAGAAGAAGCTGAGTGAGGGCAGGTATTGTGATTCCTGCCTTGCTTTCATTGAATGGAAATATGGCAGCCTTGAGGTCTACGAAGGGCTGCGGAGGGAATGAGCCATGAAAAAAGCACTAATCGCCTTGTTGCCCTTGCTGCTCTTGCCCGCAGTCTTGGGAGACTTTGGAGACCCGCTTGATCCAGAGACTATCGAGACGTTCGATCAGATCTTGGAGCCTGTGATGAAGGTCTACGACTTTGTCAAGTATGCAGCCACTGTCGTAGCGGTTGTCTTCCTCGTGTTTGCGGGAGTGACTTTCATCACCAGCGGGAGCGACCAGGGCAAAAGAAATCAGGCAAAGATGATGGCCACATACATCATCATCGGGTTGATCGTAATATGGGTAGCACCACTCGTAGTCCAATACCTGGTAGGATGAGGCTATTTTTTCTTTTTTTATTATTGCTTCCTAGCAGCTTTGCCTTCGACTGCTCCATATTTGATGGGACATTGGAGGAAAGCTGCCAAAGCCTCAACGAGGTAGATGAAGATCTCATCGCCAACTTGATCTATACCAATACGACCTTTCCTGATCATGATTTTATCTCCGAATATAACTCTTTGATTGAGGTTGAAAATCCTCCTGACGGAGTAATCCTAAGCAATGCTGAGTACATCAAGGATGCCTGGCTCAAGCTCTTCACAATCCAACCCTCAGTCAATTTTGAAGGCAACATTGTTGTCCCAGAAGAGGTTGAGGTCAGGTCTGAATACGATTACAGGATTGAGGTTCCAGGAGATTTTTATTCAAATAATCCTGTACATGGCCAGACCTGCAAGATACTCTACAACCTGCAAACCGAATCAAGCCAATTGAACATTTACACAGATGACATTCTCAAGGGAACTGACAAGATAGACACAATAAGCATTGAAGAAGACACCGATATAACAGCTGAAGCGACTATCCAATGCACGATCCGAGGACAATTCTACAGATGGAATGAATACTGCTGCGACTGGGAAGGAGGAGACTGTGTTGACTGGTGCTTTGAATGCATCTACGACCACACAACCAACTACCCAGAAACACTCATCCTGGAAGATACTGAACTCATCAATAAGTCAGACCACGAGATCGTAGCAGAGTTTGATCTCAAGAGCCAATACTTCGGAACCACAAAAGGAGAATTCAGAAAAGACAACCTCACCAACATGCTCATCAGCTTCCCGCAGGCATCCTACAAGGATCATGACATAGTCTACAGCGCAAACTTCTCAAACAAGCCCTACTATTTCCTCGTACTTAATGCCCTGAGAGAAAATGACAGGCAGGCAACCAACCTTGTCAGAAACAACCAGACCCTGTACGTCAGCGACGCATCAGCCTGCGAAGTCAGTTACTCAGACTTCTTTACAGAAGGAACTCGTGAATGCAATGAACTTTATGAAGAAGAGGAGATCGTAGATTTCACACTGCTCCCTTACTCAGAAAGCTGGAACCTCCTCTTCCTGCTCACCAGCTTTACATTCATCTGCTTCCTGATATACAAGGCTATGAAAAAAACCTGGGGGAAATGGCTCATACCCACAATGCTCATGCTGTTCATGGTGCCATTTGTCAGCGCAGATGAATGCGGACTCACTAATCTAGCAAGCTGCATCCCAGAAAAGATACACGACTTTATCATCGACCTACTCAATGCTCCTCTTGAGCCATTGCTTGAGCTCATCAGAAGCCTCATGGAGAACCCACCAAGCATCGAGCTTTTCGAGGGAATATGGGCAATAATGGTCTACTGCCTGAGCCTATTCTTCGGGCTATTATTTCTCTACTCAGGATTCATGTTCCTCTTCTCAGGACACGACGTCATCAAAAGAGAGATGGCCAAAGAATGGCTGAAGAATACGGTCATGATGATCGTGCTGATCCAGGCCAGCTTCTACCTCTATGGTCTTATTGTTGAGCTAGGCAGTGTCATGACAAGCGCAGTCCTGACATTGGTAGATGAGCACTTCTTCCTCTTGACAATAGATAATCTAACGAATATTGGATTAGAATTCCTGCTCCTGTCCGCCTATGTCATTGTCCTGCTAGTAACTCTCATTTTCCTCGGCATAAGATACATGGTGGTCGCCTTTGGAGTGATCTTTGTACCTATCGGCATCTTCTGCTACTTCATACCCCCTCTGAAAAGCTATGGAAAGTTCATACTCAACCTGCTCGGACTAAACATCTTCATCACATTCCTTGCAAGCATCGTCATTCTCGCAAGCAGTCTCTTGCTAGAGATTGAAATCTTCGAGAACATCAAAATCCTAGTCATGATAAACTGCTTCACCATAATCATATGGATGTTCATCCTACTGACAAAGCACGTCATCGGAAAGAGCACTGCCAGCGATGGAGCTGACAAGCTTGCACAAGCAGCAAAGTATATCGCTATGTTTGCATAGTTATTTAAATATCAGAGCATTTTCTACTGTACAGGAGAGATAATGATGGCCTTTATGACACCATTTGAATCTGCGCTGGAAGCCGGGCTTGAAATGATTGGAATGCCTTTTGAAGGTAGATCACTTATTTACGCTTCTTCCGTTGACGCCTATCTCCAAAGACAATCAACTTCTGAAAGCAGCATTGATCAGGTTGCTGATCCAAGATTACGAGAGATATTTCGAGCAAAAAGAAAAGAAGGTGTGGATTGGGGAGCACAATTAGTATATAGAACAACAGTTTCAAATAAGGGACATCTATTTGTCCAGTATGCAATTCATCCATCTGATGATAATTCAAGAGAATTATCTGCAATAAGAGATTATGCACAATTTGAAAAAGTCTTAGATAGGATATTACGAGAAAGATCATTCCACACAGAAGAGGTTTATGTAATGCCTGACTTGAAATATCGTCCTGATGGAACTCCAACTCTAACCCAAGAGGATGTTGATGCGATGCGAGATGAAATACATACTAACCCCAATGTCATGCCGTCCAGAGAAGAATGGCAAGAATTAATAAGGGAAGTCGAAGAAGATGATATTGATGACAGGGGGCTTTATATTGGATTCCATCCTAATGAGATTGAAGCAAATAGAGCACCTGATGTTCCTGAAGACATCTTTGTTGGTATCAATTCTCCTGTTGTTGATGCTGAACGGTTAGCATTTAGAATATGCCTATATCTTGCACAAAGTGAATGAGATTTCCTAAGAAAGCAAGGAAACTAAAACAATAACCTTTTTATCTATTTTTTCTTTCCTGGCCAATAATGACGCTTATGTATGCAACAACTACAGGAGATACTTTTACATTAGATGCACTGCTTGATGAGTTTAAGGATTTCTCACCAGACATTGAACGCAGTGAGGCATTTTGTTCAACTACCCCCTTATCATTTCAAGAGGGATATTATGAGTCTCGACGTTTATTTCAACCAGCAGCCCAAGGCATTATTCATGGCGTCTTTAATTCACTTGATCTGCCCGATAACGCAGTCATTGCAGAATTTGGATGCGGGGCACATGGTCCTTTTTATCTATTATTTGCGCCTAAGAAACTTCGGAAAGGTTGGTCTCAATTTGATATAAATCCAGATTATGTCAGACAAAATAATATGGCTGCATTAAGAAGGCTACGAAGAGCAAATGCACATGTAGCCAGTATGTTTAAAATGCCATTGGATTCAGAGGGTGTTGATGTGGTTGTGGGTATGTCAGCATGGGATACTGATCCATACCCCGAACTAGCATTTAATGAAGTTGCCAGAGTTCTAAAATCAGGAGGCTACTTTGTTCATTTTCAAGATTTACTGCCTGCAGATTACATTGTTCTTAGAGCAGAAGCATTAGAGCGGGAAAGAAGAGGATTGCCGATAAGTTTTTCATGTGAGCATCGTGTGGAGCATCATGCACAAGATGGTTTATTAAAAACATCAAAGAATTTAACTAAACTTGACTCAATTAGACATGGACATCCGGTTACTACAATCAGGTATCTCACTGATCATCTAGCACAGATTAGTGAAAGCCACAATTTTTCTATTGAAATTGATGAGTCTAGAACATATACGCATGAAGAATCTATTTGGAGGATAAACAGGCGAACAGGTCTTCAAAATTCAATGCGATATAGAACATCCACATCAGAAGTAGTAATTGAACAGGATTCATCAGTGCCTAGAGGAAAAAGGAGAATAGAGTATGAAATGGATGTAGTGGTCGCAAGAAAACCTTAAACTCTAAATATGTCCGACATCCGTTTATTAATCATGAGAGCCATCCTATTGGTATGGCTTATGAGATTCCGCAGCAGTTGCAGCACAAGGAGAAGATCATCTTTGGTCTGACGTTTTCTCAGTTAGGTTGGGC
>JAFGSP010000104.1 GCA_016934775.1 Candidatus Woesearchaeota archaeon
CTATTCCGAAAAAATATTTTTTCAGGCCGGAGAGAGGAAGGAGCCTTTTGCCGAGGGCTAATAGGAAATTGAGTAGGATAAATACAGTCAGGACAAGAAGCCTCTGCACAGATTTAAGGGTGAAAACCAGGAGCAGCAATATGGATAAGATAAGGACAACCCTAAGAATTTTTTTTCTTGAATTATCTGATTGCGCAGGCTTTTTTCTCACAGGATCAGATAATAGAGGTTGATTTATATTGTTTTTGACATGAACTGATACCAACTAACATGATATGTTCAATAATTGAATCTTTTTTCATATTCCTTATGGTCAAACCATTCAAGTATAATATTTACAATCCTGACTTCATCGCTTTCAATAGTATAAATTATTCTCCATGCATTTGGCAAGTCATACTTCCATAGGTTTGTTACTCCGTATCTTCTTATGTATTCTTTTGGCCATAACCGTTTTAGGATCTTTGTTCCACATAGCGGGTCTTTTTTCAGGTCATCTATTGCCCTATCAATAAAGTCATAAAGCCTTTCATCTTCATATTTTCCTTTTTTTAGGTTTTCAAAATCTGTTTTTAGTCTTTCAGATATAAATGCAACTACAATCTCTTTACTCATCGTACAGCTAATCCTTTAGAAATCAATTTTTTTATCCGTTTTGGATTATAGGTCCAGATGATACAGCCGTCAATATCTATCATAATCTTTCCAGAATCTTCCAGATATTTAAGGATTGTCTTATAAGTTTGATACATCATTTTCTTAGGCAGTTTCTTCCATAGCTGATATTTTCCGCATTCCTGGCTATATTTCTGGATTGTTTTCTCTACCATAATCACAGATGCCAGTGTTGGGCTTCTGTCAATAATTGATCGGGACATATTATATCAATTGATATAAGAAATACTATTTAAAAGTTTCTTTTTTTGAAAAGCTGGTTTTCTTATAAATAGTAAACACATTCCCCACTCTGGACACCAGGATTGATTTTGATTTCAGGACTATCTTTTCTATCATCTCATCAATGTCTTCCACAGGGCAGTTGTTCAGAACTTTTATCTTGACAAGGTCGCGTTTTTTAAGGAGCTTGGCCACTTCTATGTGCACATTTTCAGTAAGCCCGAACTTGCCTATCCTTAAAGAAGGAAGGAGAGTCTTTGCCCTTTTTTTTAGTATGTTTATGTCCATAAAGGGAAAGAAAAACAGAGAGTGTTAAAAAATTATTCTTTTAATTTACTCCCGACAGGAATAACCTTAACTATATCATCGAGATCATCAGCTTCTAAGAATGCCCTGACTTTCTTTGCAATTGCGCTGGTCTTTTCTTTTCCCTGGATAAGCTGGATGGCTTTTTTGCAGTGTTTTTTAACAGCTGATTCAGGGCCTGCCATTATCTTATTGTCTTCCATCTTGCCCAGGAACAGCCTTAATTCAACTGTTAAAAGGTTCTTTTTGCCGTATATCATGAATGAGCCCCTGCCTATGAACTCGCCTGAAGGAGCCTCTTTGCTAACCTGGTCAGGATTCACGTAGAATATATCTGCTACTGTCCTTCCTGATTTCCATGCTTTAGAATAAACTCCAACAAATTGGGCAGTCTCATCAATAGATATTTTTCCTGGGGTTTTGCCTTCAGTCTTGATAACGGCAAAAGGGCTCCCTGGAAGCTCTGAATGGAATACCAGGTCGGATTTGTCAGTGTGCTTCTTGATTATGATCTCGTTTGTAGTTGCATCTCTCCCTGCAATCACCAGAAATCCTTCAGAAGTGTAGAACCACCTGAATTTTTCAAACCACTCTTTTTTCCTTTCACTGGCTTTCTTTTTTTTCTCTTCTTCAACCTGATATTTCTCTTGTTCTTTCTCTAGTTTGGCCAGTTTTTTTCTTGTTTCTTCCAGGGCTTCTTTTGCACCCTGAGCTTTTTGTCTGGCTGTCTTTGCTCTCTCAAAATAATCAGAAGCATTTTCTTCCAGAGATTTGGTGTAGTCCAGGGTTATGCGCATGCTATTGATAAATAAGGCTGATTTAATAAGTTTTGGATTGAAAAAAAATACCAGAACCACACAATACTCTCTAGTAGAAATATAAATCAGGAACTGATTCAGTACCCTTTCCTTGCCAATTGTTCAAGTTTACTTTGAGTTTCTCTGTTGGGGCTTGTCCAACCCTGCAGAATATATTTGGCGTTTCTCCAGTATTGAGGAGTTCCATATTGTGCCATTCCTACTTGTCTCTTTCTTCTTTCTACTTCAGCTCTTCCGCCGTCATCTGCTTGCTCAAAGCCTTCTTTCCATTCATCATACGTTGTCATACTTTTCACAAATAATTAAGAAAGCAGAATATATAAATTTATCTATCATTCGACAAGATGACAGTATTATAATGACATAAGAACAAACTTTTTATTCTCAGGCTTTTTTATGATATAAAATGAAATATGACGTATACGGAATAGGCAACCCTCTCCTGGATATAAACGCTGATGTTGATGATAAAGATATAGCAGCTCTTGGACTTGACAAGGGCATAATGCACCTTATTGATCTTGAGAAGAGAAACAAATTATCTAAGTTCCTGAAAAACAGGAAGATCGAGAGATATGTTGCAGGCTCATGCCCGAACACAATGAGGGCTGTTGCAAGGCTTGGCGGAAAGTCTGTGATATCTGGAAAAGTCGGGGATGACCCGGAAGGAAGGTTTTTCATAGAATCTATACAAAAGCTTGGCGTAGTCTCAGATGTCAAATCAGAGCCAGGTATTACAGGGACAAGCACTATACTTGTGACACCGGATTCTGAGAGGACTATGAACACTTTTTTGGGAAATTGCAGGAAATACTCTAAAAAGGATGTAGATGCTGAAAAGCTAAAGAACAGCAAGCTGTTCTATACAACAGGCTACATGTGGGACACAGAGTCCCAGAAAGAAGCAGTGCTCTATGCCATGGATATAGCGAAGAATAATAATGTTAAGGTAGTATTCAGCCTGGCAGACCCTTTTCTCGTGAAGAGGAACAGGGAAGACTTTGTAGGTATAATCAAAAAATATGTTGATTTAGTCATATCCAATGAGGAAGAGGCACGGAATATGACCGGGAAAGACACAGCAGAAGGTATAAAGAGACTAAATGAATTAAGTGAGTCTGTTATAATTACATTGGGCAGGAAAGGCTCTATAGTAGCTGACAGCGGTAAAATATGTGAGCTTAAGGCATTCCCTGTTGAGCCTGTTGATACAACAGGGGCAGGTGATATCTATGCTGCAGGGGTTTTGTATGGCCTTAGTAAAGGAATGAGCCTTAAAGACAGCGCCCAGCTTGGTGGTTTATATGCAAGCTGGATTGTTACGCAGAAAGGGGTTAGGCTGTAATTCTGTAATCTGACTATTAGTTCTTTTTTTATATAAGTGTATTTTCTCAGCGCTCATGCCTTCATATAGACAAATAAAAAAAATGTATTCAGATATCCCAAAATTATTTGGAGTTATGGGTCGTGACTTATATGTTCTTGAGAATATAGTTGTCCCTCACTATTCACCAAGGGACTCTCCGCTTATAATGGTTGTGGGAGGAACAGATGCAGAACCATATGTATTAAGGCTTTTTCATGAGCGGAGTTATAGCATTCCAAAAGAAGAAGTAATTCTTGTTGCATGCAATACAAGAGAATACGTTTGTATGGAGCACATAGGATATAATGCGGTCAGGGACGGTCCAATGCTTGGAGACGGAGGAAATGATTCAGTATGGAGGATGCTTGCTTCTCCCTCTGGGAAAAAAGATTATGATATGGCTTTATTTAGATTCCCTGATTTTTTTGATTATAATAGTTGGTACGGAGCGTATGATCGGGCATTGACTCATGTGAGAGTCGGCGGAGTTATTGTTACTATAACCCAATACAAAGATTTAGGTAGATTCACTAATGTGATGAATTTGGTTAAAGAAAAAAAGGGTGTAGCACCAAACCTAATACAGAAAACAGGCATAATTGATGAATACGGTGAACAGGATATTTGTATGCACACCGTAGCAATATTCAAAAAATAAGATTCTCACATCCCTGCATCTTTCAATGCTTCGTTGCAGGAACAGACTTTCTTGTCATCTATGTCTTCCAGGACAGCCATCAGGAGCTTCTTCACTTTTTCTATGTTCTCGTTCATGACTTTGATGACCTGGTCGTAGCTCACGACATGGTCTTTCCAGACATCATAGTCTGTGACTGTTGCGATGTTGGCGTAGCAGATTTCAGCTTCCCTGGCAAGGACTGCCTCAGGCACAAGAGTCATGTTAATTATGTCAGCGTCCCATGACCTGTACAGCTTTGACTCAGCTTTTGTGGAGAACCTCGGTCCCTCTATCACTACACAGGTGCCTTTCTTGTGATACCTTAATTTCAGTTCTTCTGCCCTTTTTGCCAGTTTCTCTCTCAGGCCATTGCAGAACGGCTCTGCGACAGAAAGGTGCACTGTGTTGTAGAATGACTGCTCTCTTTTTGTTGTCCTGTCGATGAACTGGTCTGTGAAAACGAAATCTCCCGGCCTGTATTCTTCTTTCAATGAGCCTACTGCAGACACAGTCAGCAGCTTTGTCACGCCCAAATCCTTTAAAGCCCAGATATTTGCCCTGTACGGCACATTAGTAGGATTGTACTGGTGATTGAGCCCGTGCCTCGGTAGAATATAGATATCTTTTCCTTTGAAGCTTCCTTTTGTAATGACATCAGAAGTCATGCCATAAGGAGTCTTAATCTTTATCTGCTCTATATCAGAAAGAAGTTTTGGTTCATAAACCCCTGAACCCCCAATAATCCCTATTGCCATTTTGCCTTCTTGCCCTGAACCACCCCGACTATTTTTGGTGAAAGACTATTTAAAAGCATTTATGTGATGGAGAATATATGTTTAGAGTAATTTTCTTAGTTTTGCATTGCACTCAGAGACATTATGAAAAAAATAAACATAAAATAAACTGCAAAAAACAGAATCTGGAGGACTACCCCGATAATACCCAAGATGATTCCTGCTTTTGAAATCACGTTGTTGGATTTGTCTGATTTCTTGAGCTTATTTTTAGCTACTATGCCCAAGATTATAGAAGGAACTCCTGTAAGGAACCCAAAATAAATGGGTATAGATGTAGAAACTATCCCAAGCAGGAGCGATAGCAACGAAAGTGTTTCAAATTTATTGACTACCTTCTGTTTGCCTTTTCTTCTCTTAACGATGAAATAATAAAATATCTGGCCAAGAGGGACAAGGGTCAGGATTAGCAACCATACCAATTTTGAGCTAAAATCTCTCTTTATGCAGTCATATATCATAAATATCCACAATATGAACAAGAGAAGATAAATAATCAGCACAGATATAAATATTAAAATAAATATAATAAAGAAAGAAAAGTTGAAGTCATTATCATAGGCAGGCTCTTCTTCAATGACATTTGCTGTAAGTGCTATCTTCTTCTCATCCTCATCTGTTTCGACTGTAACCATAAATACTTTTTCTCCAGGCTGAGCATCCTCTATGGGGATTATATAAAGATAGATTATTTCGGCCTCTCCAGCTTCTACCGACACCTTTTCTTCTGGGTCGAACCTATATGTTGCCCAAGACTCAATATTATCAACTGAAAGTTCGTATGATCTGTCTTCGACACCGTTGTTCTCTATTATTAAGGGATATGCTGTGCCTGATGTTCCTTTGATAACATCTTGTTTTC
>JAFGSP010000105.1 GCA_016934775.1 Candidatus Woesearchaeota archaeon
GACAATAAGAATTCTATAAGGATTACTCCTCTTCTAAGGTTCTCAAACATATCCTCACAGAGTTTCTCAGAGTATTACAGCGAACTCCTAGAAAAAGGGTTCATAAGAGAAGAACGGGATCAGAAAGGCAGGAAATATATTTCTCTGACAGATAAGGGATTCAAATATCTTGAGAAATACAGTTATATTCTGGAATTCATTGAAGAGTTTGAATTATAATTAAAAAATAAAAAATAAGAAAAAATCAGCTAATCAATCATGCCAAAGCAACATTGACTGCTTTAGGTCCCCTTTCGCCTTCTTCGACGTCAAAGGTAACCTTATCATTATCATGGATTGAAACGCCTTCTTTCAGGCCTGACTCGTGGACAAAGTACTCTTTGCCGTCCTCGCCTGCGATGAATCCGAATCTCTTCATGGTATTGAAAAACTTTACAGTTCCTTCCATTTTCTAGTCCTCCGTTTGTTTTTTGTAAATTAATATTAAGTTGTTTAATCCAGTTATCTCCTTCTTCTGAATCTCATCTGTTTTGGGTCAACATTTTCAATATCAGTCGAATTACAATCCTTGCATCTGACAGCTGTTGAATATGACTTTCCGAAGGTCTTATTTGTCCTTGTCTTAATCCTGTGGCCATTGCACTTCTTACATCTATACATCTTAAATCACCATTGTCTCCAGAAATAGCTGAAAAAACTAATCTTAATCAACAACTTCTGCTATTATCAAGAAAACAGGGGTAGTATATAAAGGGTTGGGTTATATTTCAGAAAAGCATACATTTATATAAAACCTCTTGCCACCAAGCTGTAATAAAAGAATAAATTAGCGAATTGGCCAAAAGAAAGAGCAGTTGGCGTTGAAGTGAAAATTTTGATCATAACTTGACTTTTTCTTTGATACATTGCACAACATTCGAGGTGTGCAATGTGCTCGAAAAGGGAGTGACCAAGTCACGAGCTTTTTGACATTGTTTAATTCAGATGACTAATTTAACGAGGTAATAAAATGAAATCTTTTAGAGAACTGGGCATTATGGAGCCCATCTTGAACTCCATAGAAAAAAAAGGCTTTGAAGAGCCTACAGAGATACAGGAAAAATCTATCCCTGTAATATTACAGGGAAAAGATGTAATAGGCGGGAGCGCTACAGGCTCAGGCAAGACGCTTGCGTTTTCGTGCGCCATAATCCATAAAGTCGTAAAAGGACAAGGGATACAGGCTATTGTGCTTGCTCCAACAAGGGAGCTCGCAGACCAGGTAGCCAGAGAAATGAAATCTTACTCAATACAGATAGGATTGAATATTGTAACAATATACGGCGGTATAGCTATAAACCCGCAGATAGATAAGCTAAAGACCGCTGATGTTGTCGTCGGAACTCCCGGAAGAGTGCTTGACCACCTGTCAAGAGAAACACTGGATCTAAGTGCTATCAAGATAGCTGTGCTTGATGAAGCTGACAGGATGCTTGACATGGGATTCATAGATGATGTTAGGCAAATACTAGCTCAGTGCCCGAAAAAAAGGCAGACTCTGCTCTATTCAGCAACAATATCAAGTGATCTTGCCAGGCTTGCTGAAGAATACATGATCAACCCGGTAAAGATTGCTGTGGAAGCTTATGTTGACCCGAGCAAGCTGAGCCAGGTATACTACCAGGTGCAGTCGAATATGAAATTCTCGCTGCTTGTGCATCTCCTCAAAGAGGAGGAAAGCTCGGGGCTTGTGATGGTATTCTGCAACACGCAGAGAGCCACTGATTATATTGCAAGGAACTTGCAAAAACAAGGAATCCATGCTATTGCAATACACGGCGGCCTTAGCCAGGCAAAAAGGAATATAACTATGGAAAAATTCCATTCAGGCAAGTCATATGTGCTTGTATGCACAGATGTCGCTGCAAGAGGTCTGCATGTCGAAAATGTATCTCATGTCTATAACTACGACATCCCAAACGAGAGCAAGCAATATATCCACAGGATAGGAAGGACTGCCAGAGCTGGAAATGAAGGAAAAGCAATAAATATCCTTACAGAAAGGGACTATGACAACTTCAACCATATTCTGGATGACTTCCAGATTGATATAAAAAGGATAGAGACCCCCTGGGTGCAGATGATACAAATCATCCCTATGGCTTCCGGAAGAAGAAACAACAATTTTAGGCATAATAAAAGGAATAACTACAGCAGAAGATATTAGTATTCTATCGAGTTATTCTGTTTTTTATTCTATTCATCATCTCTCAAGATGATACTGGACGCTGATAAATGAAGTCCTCTTCCTGAAATGTATGGCCCTTTTCAATGCGCGTCCTGTCTGGTGGTGGAGAAGGTTATGCCACCATCTTGCCGGAACAAATTCAGGTATCACGACAGTTACATCAAGCTTAGGGTCTTTGGACTCAATGTCATCAAGATAGTTCATCAATGTCTCTATCATGACCCTATAAGGAGAATCAAGCACCACAAGTTCTATCCCTGGCTTATACTTCCGCCATTTTTCTATCAGCTTGTCGCGTTCAGCTCCCCCAAGATCCACATGAACTGCCTGCACTTTATCTGAAAAAGTCTTCGCAAATCTTATAGACTTGAGAATCCCCTTATGGAAAGAGGACACAAGGACTATGAGCAAATGATTTTCCTTTTTCATCTTCAGGGGCGCCCTGAGATCCTGGACTGAAAGTTGATCTGCAACACTCATATAATGAGAATGTACCAAGTTGAACAGGAATAC
>JAFGSP010000003.1 GCA_016934775.1 Candidatus Woesearchaeota archaeon
CGCTTCTCCGTCAGAGCCTTCGCCCCCTGTGCCGCCGCCGCCGATATAGATATCAAGTGTTTCACCAGGCGTCACGCTTATTGTTGCTTGAGCAAACCCCGCACCGGCACCATTGGCACCCGCCTCATTGCCTCCGCCTCCTCCTCCGCCGCCTCCTCCTCCCCAGGCTTTAACAGTAATATTAGTCACCCCGGCAGGAACAGTAAATGTATCTGCACCGGCAGATGTGAAATTTATTTTATAGGCAGGATCCAGGGTAGCATTGATCCAGCCACACTCTCCTCCTGTACATGTAACACGGGAAGTGAAGCTTGAAAACTGGTTCTGTGTGATATTCACATCTGTAGACGGGCTAATCAGTTGCGCTGATAATGTACCAAAAGGAACCTCCCAGTCCAGGTCTTCATTTGCCTCTGGATTCTCCCTGCAGGTTATGTGCAGGTTAAACCCTCCTGAATCTACTATCTCTACATCTGAAATGTCATATTCCCAGTAGCCTGTGCTGTTATCAGTAGTTGTGACATTAAAGTATATAAAATCGTCATCAACATTTTTCAATATGAATGTCACATTGCTTATTGTGGTGGCAGCAGGTTCGCATGAAGTCCTGACAATTGTCATAGTGTCTCCAAAACCAAAAGTAGTACAGTTTACCCAGCCGGTTCCCTGCATGAAACAATATGTTGCCCCGATTATCGGCACTTCGCCTATCTGGATGTTTGAATGGATGTCCTCAGAGCCCAGATTACCGATTGAATCATTAGCATATGCCCTGACTTCATATTGGTCGCCGTCAGGAAGGCTTGATACATCCCATGTGCAGTTATATGGGGCTGTGTAATCAGTGCATATATTGACCCATGATTCACTTGGAGATTCCCTGTATTCAAAGACAACTGCACTGATTGATGAAAAATCATCAACTGCTGATGCATTCACCATGTATTCTGCTGTGGCAATTTTTTGGTAATTAGGCGGCCTGTCCAATGTTGCATTCGGGCCTGTAATATCTGCAAAATATCCGAAAAGCACATCAATATAAGGCGGCAGGCTTGTGTCCTCAGAAAAAGACACTGTTACATCGTGAGTGTGAGTGTTTGTAGCTACAGATGTATCCGGATTCCAGTTCCTTGCATTGCCTGTTGCAGTAGGCCCGCTTGTTGTTGATGTCAAATCTGGGTGAGTGTTTGTTGAGCTGCCTCCTGTATCCCCATATGTGTCATTGGCCACAATAAATCTTTCATAGTAATCCTCTCCGTTTTCTGAGATTATGTCCCAGCTTGAATCAGGGGTGGCATTTAACATCGCTATAATACCATTAGGTATGCTGGTGTCAGAATCTGCCTTAGCTAAGATAATCTCTATGAAAGGAGGCACATTGCTGGCACTATCGCTTGTATCAGATACTGTGTGGGTGTGGGAATCATCTGCTGCTGCATTAGTGTTGTCCCAGAAACTTGCTGTATCACCCGAAGCGTCAAGTGTATATGAAACATCATGGTCATGAGTGTTTGAGCCGCCTGTGCTGATACTGCCTTCACCTCTGATGAAATAATCATCCTGTGCTGCATACCTTGTCCAGCCGCTTGGCAATGTAGAGTTGAAGATTGCTATTGCACCTGCAGGTATTGTTGAAGGTGTGCCGTCATCGTAACTAATAACTTTAAGGTTCCTATACGATGGCAGATTAGATTCTGAGCTTACAGAAGTAGAGCTTATGCTTCCATGAACGTGCCCGCCTGATGACCTTGCTGTGTTCCATGATCTTCTGCTAAAGGAGGCTCCCGCTGTCTCGCCCTCATACGTAATTGTATGTGTATGAGTTGCTGCTCCGCCTGTTCCGCCATATACATCGCTCCCTCTCGGAAATGCCTGATAGAAAGGATCTCCTGGATCACAGGAGACGCAGGTCCATCCTGTAGGCGCATCGCTCACATCATCCCAAAACAGGAAGACACTATAAACAGCATCGTTATGCGCATAGGCAGTCTCTGTGCCGAATTCAAACTTCAGATGGTGTTTTCCGCCTGTTAAGACTCTGCTAACCTCATATCCTGTATCCTCACATTCATAGTCTTCAACAAAAACTGAGTTTCCAACCCATTGATATTCAAGGAGTTCATCTCCGCATCTAAGCTCAAGGAACCTAAGGTCATATCTTCCCGAATCATTGCTCCATGATGTTCCGTCAACTGCAGTTATCCTTAAATCAGCGGTTCCTGTTGTCTTGAATTTCACTATCCAGTCTCCGCCCACAACAGGATAGCTCTGGACATTCAATATCAATAAGCTTATCTCAAATGTCTGCTCTGAAAGGTGAGGAGTTATCCATTCTACATAATCAAGAAGGCCGTCGTTGTCAATGTCAAATGCATTAAACTCTACATACTTTCTGTCTTCCACCCAGTAAATCTTGATCTTGTCTTTTTCTGAAACATCAAATCTTTCAGGAATGGTTGCGTGAGAAATTACATCTGTATAGTACAGTTCATCAGGAGCAGAAACCTTTACACGTTTTCCATATCCTGTCTCTTCTTCTTCAATCAAAGGAGCTGCTGTGTAGTATTCTACAAGGTACTTAGTTGCATTTTCCTGCAAAATAACTCTCAGTATTTCCTGCTCCGGCTCCTCCTGCGCAGTAAAAAGAGACAACAAGAATTTTCCAAGATCGTCTATTGAATCAATGTTCAATATGGAAACAGGCTCATCTCCTCCAAGCCTTACTATTGGCGCCTCAACCTCTGATTCGGTTCCGTTTTCAAGTTTTATCACTCTTATATTTGCAGCTGTATTAGGAAGATCAAGCGAGATGTTGCTGATTTCCTCCAGGGTAATATTCTTTGTCCATTTCACAGGATTTCCTGCAACTATGGGCGACCTGTCTGTGATAAGCTCTGAGATAACTGAAGTGCCTTCTGAAATATTTTGCTTTAGTTCCAGATATCCTTCTATAATATCATCTTCTGATAGGGTATCCTGATAAGTTTCCTCAATCTCCTCTTTTTCCAGCTCTTTGGAATCAACTGAATCCATTGACTCATTTATTGTATCTTCCTCTGATTCTGACACGTTTTGTCCCTGGGTGTGGTTAAGGGTCTTGTTAATAATTAAAAATGTCTCATTAGCTTGTATCGTCGGTCTAACTGATTCAGTTAGGGCAAGATTATCTGAAGCATTCTGAGTTATGTTTGTTGTAAAGTTTGATGGAACATCCAGGAAAACCTTTGTCTTATTCTCTTCAGAGGCATTAGTAATTTTACTTTCAGAAACCACCTGAACTTCTTGAGTTAGTTTAACCTCACTAACATTAAATCCACCTGTCTGGATAAGCAAATCAGTATCATAAAGCCTAATCTGGTATTCCCCGAATGTCTTAGGAAGGAACCATATTTCTGATTTCAGCGAATTCAGGTAATTGAATTGCTGGCTTTCTGAAGATATCTCAAGCCTAAAGCTGTCTTTCAGAAGAGATTCGTCAAATTTGATAATGGCTGGCTCATCAACTTTTATTTCGGGATTGATAACTGAGAAATAAACAAGATCATCAATATCAACCTGCAGCTCTCCAACTAAGAATGACTCGCTGGCCAGCAAATTTCCTGAATCATAAAGCCTGACAGTATGCTGGCCTTGTTCCCTTGTGATGAACCTGACTGATGAAGAAGGCTCTGGATAATTGTAAATTGAGATTGGTGTCTCAAGTTCAAGATAAGCTGTTTCAAGATTATCTAACTTCAATGATACTTCTACGAGTTCCTGGACATGATACTCATTCTTCTCAAAAGATATCAATTTTTCCTGGGCAATAGCTGGATATAGAACTAAGATAGAGACAAGTACAATACTCAAAATCAATACTAGTCTGTCATGTTTTGAGTGCTTATCCATTTTTCATTATTGCTCCCGCCAGTATTCCTGGGTAGATTTCTTCTATAAGTTCAAAGTAAGTTTCCGGTGAATAGAGGATGATTTTTTTTGAAAACAGGCTTTTTTCTTCCTTTATTCGAATCATGAATTCATCTTTTGATAAGAAAACAGGCGAATATGATTCAAGTTCTTTGAAAGAATTCTTTATAGCCTCTTTGTCATGAATATGGTCCATGACAAAATATATACTACTGCTGACAGCAAAGATAGTGTAAATCCTGAATTCTTTCCTAATCTGAGTCAATATGTCAGAAAGACCGGTCTTTTTCAGGAATTTGTCCTTTTTCACAGCTTCGGCCAAAGATAGAAGAGCCACTGTCTTCGCATTGCTTATGTTCATTGAACAGAGATAGCTCCTTCCAAACTCTGTCTTGTTCAGTATTCCTTCTTTAATGAGCTGGTTCACTTTCGCATTTATATGGGGGTATGCCTTGTTGAGAAGCTTGGATATCTTGTTTATAGAAAGAAATGCAGTGATATCCCTATTAAAAATTCCAAGAATGTCAAGTTCCAGCTTATTCCCGATCACTGTAGATCTGTTTCTTTTGTTAATTAAATCATTATTAGTAAAATATTATATTTAAATCGATATATAGTTTATAAATTTTGTGCTCTTAAACAAAAAAGACATAATATAATTATTATATCTTTTTTGATATAATACCAAACGAAAAAAGTCTAGTCTATTGTTAAGACTACACACACTCATTGATTTCATACACCCCCATGTATAAAGTTCAGGAATTTAGGAAATCCTGTCTTATATAAACTTTGTCTGATAACTAAACAGTAGAAAAATCAATGTCGTTTTGATCTGAACTCGATAAGCCAGGCCATAAGGAACAATCCGCCAAGAATAAGAACAATTTTATAGAGAAAAACTTTCAGGAAATTGACATATACAAAAATATTTGAAATCAGATTAATAGGTATGGGAAATATCTGATATAAAAACAACAGTACTTCAAGCCCGATCAGGATTAGGAGAAGAAGCGCAAGAAGAGACTCAAATTTTTCCTTGTCCATATCAAACTTGAATTTCTTGAACTTCATAGTCTTTTGAATCAAATACCTGTATAAAAATTTTTCTTCTTGCCCTACACATACCCAAAACTCAGAATTCAACAATCTTATCCACAAACATATTAAGGTCTTTTATAAGATTTTCAGAATCTTCCTTCAAGGCCATAAATACTGCTTTCTTATTAGATACTCTTGCCTTGGTTACAAGATTGTGGACAAACTTAGTCACTGTCCCTATGTCCTGATATACAATTAGAGTAGAGATCGTATCAAAAAAAACAAGATCGCAGTTGTTTTCGAACAAGGAACTAAAAGCCAAGCCAAGATCAGTCAATGCTGTAGGAGAACTCACAAAAATGCAATTCGGCACTTGCGAAGGAGATTGCACAGTAGCTGTGATTGCATCGACAAACAGGAATTTGTTTGGATCTATCCCTAGTTTCTGAATACTTGCAACCACACTCCCGTACGGTCTATTTATCGTTATATATCCGATTTTTTTTGCTGATTTCCGAATCTCCGGCAAGGCTGCATTCAAAGAACCATTATATTTTGTCTTAGTTGTTATCAAAAGCACAATGTTGCTTGCAGCCATATCTTCAGATAATGTCATTGTTGATAAAAAGAACTATTTCCCTTTATAATCTTTTCCATATTTAATAATAATTTAATCAGGTCTAGTTAAAGAAATTATTTTACTTAAAAAAAGAATATACTTGTTTCTGGAACAACTGCCCAATTCGAGGATGTATGGATAAAAAAGACTGAAAAAAGGATAAAAATAAGAAAAATATAAAAACCCTAAATTGTTAGTAATATAAGATTCATCTAGCAACAGCAGCAACAGGGTCATAAATATGGTAAAAACAGATGATAATAACATAAGACCTAATAGTTTTGTAGTTGTACTTCTGGAAGAGGTGGATTATAATAGTAGAGTCGTTTCATTTCTGAAGTCATTGACAAAAGAACATAAAAAGATTTGTTATGTCCTCTTTCAGGCAACCTATGATGAAATAAGCGATGCATTCAGGAAAAATGAGCTTGCATTAGAAAGGTTTCATTTCATAGATGTACTGAGCCTGTTCATGGGGCATAAAAAAAACACAAGAAACTGCAGTTATATAAAAGGCGCAGACATACCTTCGTTGCTGAATCAGCTAAGGAGGATTATTGAAAAAGAGAGATGTACCCTGATCCTTTTCGATAACATCGGTTCTCTTCTTTCTTTCTACCATGGATTTGAAATACAGAAGTTTACAAACATACTAAAGACAGACCGCCAATATAGCACTGCTAAAAAAATGTATCTGCTACAGCTGCCTAATGAAAAAATTAATGAAAAATCAATACAGGAAGAGAATAACAATCTTATTAATGATCTAAGGCTCTTTGCTGATAATATGCTAAACCTAGCTAACCTATAACCTTCTTGACCCTGTTCAGCAAGTCAGCATTTTCAAATGGCTTGGTAATATAATCACTGACATTCAGGTCTTCCAGGACTTTTTTACCAACTTCAGAAAATCTTGCAACTGTCACAAATATGACTTTTAGGTTTTTTGTTTTTGGATTTTCTCTGATTTTCTCGCATACTTCTCTGCCTGACATCCCGGGCATCATCATATCAAGAATAACAAGATCCGGAATCTCTTTTTCAAGCTTCAGCAAAGCGTCTTTGCCTGTCGGAGCCAATATTGTCTTGTATCCGCCTGACTCCAATATCCCCTGTTCAAGCTCAAGGATATGCGGCTCATCATCAACAATAAGTATTTTCTTTGCCATTCTATTACTATTTAAAATCAGAGGTTAATAAATTTTTCTATTTTGCATGTGTATCCTGTTTTTTGTATGTCATGCTTTTTTTATGAACCCGCTCTTTTCAAGTTCTGCTTCGTCTATTTTCATTTGTGCCATGCCTTTTTCATCCAGGATGCCCTGCTTCTGGAATTCGTATTTGGTGGCAATAATCTTATAACCTTTTTTTCTCAGATTTTTGAAAAACTCCAGAGTCTGCTCTTCCTCTAGCCTAGGTTTCATCGGAATCATAAATGAAAAAACAGAACCTTTCTCAGGGATGCTCTTCACCCATATTTTTCCACCCATCGCTTCAATGATTCCCTTACAGATAGCCAACCCGAGTCCTGATCCGCCGACTTTTCGGGTGAAAGATGAATCCACCTGGTAGAATCGTTGAAATATCTTATCCTGCTCTTGTTTTGGTATTCCCAGTCCTGTATCTTCTATACTAAAAACAATGAAATTACCCTTTTCAGATACAGTTACTCTGATTGAGCCTTTTTCAGTATAGTTGATAGCATTATTGACAATATTTGAAAGAACCTGCAAAAGCCTGGACTTATCTGTAATAAAAACAGGCAGATCCGGCTTGTATTCATAGATTGATTTGAGTTTCTTTGATTTGATGGAAAGATCTACAAGGTTATTCAAATCATCCATTATTTCTTTTACTGTAGTGTTCTCATAGTCAAATTTCATGGTTCCCATATCAAGTTTTGTAAGGTCAAGTATGTCTATTATCAGCTTTTCCAGTCTTCTTGTATCTTCCACAATCACTTCAAAATACTTTTGTCTCAGTGCTTTATTGTTCATTATCTTCGGGCTTTTCAGCAGCTCGGTGAACCCCCTTATACTGGTAAGAGGCGTCTTAAGCTCATGGGCAGTTACAGAAAGAAACTCATCTTTTTTCTTGTCCATCAGCTTCAGTTCATTAATCTTTTCCTGCAAATCAGCTCTTGCCTTTGATAATTCTTTGTTTGATTCATCGACATCCTCCAGTATGTTCAGTGTAGCAAGCTTTGTGTTCTCAAGTTCCTTTATCTTCTTGTTCAGTTCATGCATCCTTTTTTCAACTTCTTTTTCGAGAGTCTTATTTTGGGACTCGATAATTTTGTTTGATCTTTCTATTTTATTAAGCATAGTATTTATTGAATCTGACAGCTCATTAATCTCATCATTTGATTGGATATCTAATCTTACATCATAATCCCCCTCGCTCACTTTATGTACTATGCTCATAATTGAAGATAACGGATCTGTGAAGATTTTCTTTGTGAATATATAAAGAACACTAAATGAGAATATGAAAAAAACCAGGCTGATAAACGTAATACTTAATAAAGAAGATTTCAGATTCTTTTCAAGAGAGGAGTAGCTGAAGATGAACCTTACAACATAACGGCGGCTTCCCCAGTCATCTGTGTAGGGCTGTATTATCTCAAGATATTTTGTATCTTTAAGATTAATATCTCTGCTGCTGATTTCTGTTGTGTGTAGCCTTGATTTCAAGGCTGAACCAGTTTCATCCATTTCCAGATCATGTTCATTGTTATTCAGAATTTCAGTTGAATCGAATAAAAGGTTATCTGAAAGACCATATATTTGAATCACTATCAAATCACTGTTAAGAGTAACAATATCTTTTGTCAGCTGTGATAATTTAAGCGATCCGGTATTTGAATACAGGTCATAATTTTTTATGAGAATCGGAACTGCTAAGGTAGAGAAAGACTCTGCTCTCTCTTTCATATTTTGCTTATATATCCCAGATTCCCTTGTTATTATAACAAAGTTGCTAATGAGAAAGATACTCAAAAGACTAACAATAACTAATACTGAAAACTTAAGCTGGAGTCTCAATCTCATTTATTCTTTTAGCTCAATATCCTCAATTTTTATTATTCCCCGTGTCCTGGGCTTCATTACTATATCAGGAGATGATCCGTACATTATCTCTTCTGAATGAAGCGGAATCCATACAACTTCGTCAGCAGCTATAGCAAATCCTTCCTGCATATAAGAAAGCCTCTCAACCGGATCAACTGTTGACAAGACCAGTTTTCCCAATTCATCGACTCTTGGATTTGAATAATACCCGTGGTTGTAGAAAGGGGTGTCTGTTGTTGTGTTGACAGTCATGAGAAAATATTCATAGATCTCCCCGCCATCAGCATCAGCTGACCAGCCCATAAGGAAAAAACAAGATTGCCTGGAATTTTTCTTAGCAAAAAATACGCTTCGGGTATTTAAGGACAGATCAACATCTATTCCTACTTCTGAAAGCTTTTCAACCACGTATTCGCATATCTGCGCATCATTAAGATACCTGTCGTTTGGACAATCCATCGTAATGCTAAACCCATTTGGATAACCCGCTTCTGCTAGCAATTCCTTAGCCTTTTCAGGATCATAAGTCAACCGGGTTATATTCGGATTATATCCGAAGATACTTTGGGGTATGAACTGAGATGCCTGCTGGGCATATCCTTCCATAATATTTTCTACTATGTAATTTTCATCAATTGCATGATATATTGCTCTTCTTACCCTGACATCAGACAAAGGATTAATCGAATCCTCAGCGCAATTGCTGCCATCTTCCCTGAAATCAAAGCCTAAAAACATTATCCTTGGCGTCGCTGTCAATATGACCTCTTTTCCTTTTTCTCTTGACACTTCTATATCTTCCATAGGCAAGAATTCAACAATATCTAAGTCATCATCTAATAATGCCTGGGTCCTCTCTGTGTCGTTTGAGATGAATCTAAAAACAACTGTATCTGCAATTGGTTTTTTCCCCCAGTAATCATCAAATCTGGTCATAGTGACATGGTCCTCCGGAACATATTCAGCCAGCTTATATGCGCCTGTGCCAACAGAAAATTCGTTTTCCCCTGATTCCTCATACTCTTTTGACAGCATGTAGACATCCACAATCTTGTATAAAAGCACAGGAGCCGGAGCCGTTGTCTTAATATCTACAGTATAAGGGCCTACAACTGTAATTTCATCAATCATTGCCACTTGTTCATACAATACATGATCAGGATTATTTTTTATCAGTTCAAAAGAGTATTTTACATCCTCTGCTGTGAAATCATTTCCATTATGGAATTTGACATCATCCCTAAGATTAAATCTCCATGTTAGTTCATCAAGATTCTCCCATGACTCTGCCAGTGCAGGAGCAATCCTGTAGTCTTTATCAAACTCCACAAGGCCTGTAAACATGTTAAAGTTCACACCTATAGTTGTAGACTCATATGCTGTGACATCCGGATATATCCCGACTATGGGCCCTTTTAGGCCGATTGCCAGAATTTCTTTATCTGCCTGAGAAACAGAAACATCTGTTTCTGCATCTGGCAGTGTACATCCAACTATGCAGATCACTAATAATAGTGACAACAATAACGCTATTTTTTTCATTTTTGCACCTCTAATCTTGCCTGTAATTCTTTTATCTTCTTTTTTAACTCAATCATTCGCAATTCTCTTCCCACTGTTAGATTATGAAACCTTTCAAGCTCTGATACTCTCTGTTTCAGTTCTTCTGTGAGTTTTTCTCTTTCTTGTTCATATTTTAGCTTGAGTGTAATATCTTCGCCAAGAGCTATGACTGATTCAATATTGCCCTGGTCATCTTTTATTATGGAATTAGACCAGTTCATCATTAACTCTTTTCCATCCCTTACAATAATCGGGTTTGTATAGGTGTTTTCGCTTTCAGATTCTAAAAGGCTCCTGAAAACTTTCTCAACCGGAACTTTATCGCCCTCTTTAATGAATTTGAGGAACCAGTTCTTCCCTATCACTTCGTCTTTTTTATATCCTGATATTTTCTCAGCCACATTATTAAACAGGACAATATCCCCCTTTACATCCAGGCCCACTATAAACAAAGGGGCTGTCTCGATTATCTTCTCTGAGAAGTCCTTGGCTTTTTCCAACTGGTCTAAGGTATTGAATCTGACGATGATTTCGCCCAGCTGGGAAACTAGATTAGTTATGACTAACCTGGTCTGCTCTGAAAACATCTCCTGTGTGTGGGATGCAACATTAAGGCATGCTATGACATTATCCTGAAAAGTGATAGGCAGGACAGCTATTGCTTTAATCCCTTCTTTCTTCTTTTGATTATCCTTTCTTACAGACAGTCTATCATATCTGGTGAAGATTGGCTGCGATTTCATTACAATTCTATATTGGCTTGATTTGAACTTGTAGCTAGTTGTCTCCTTAATGAAAGAAGCAGGCAGGCCCACATGATGTATGAGTTCAAGCTCTTTGACCTCATTATCCACAAGGTATATCCCTCCGCAATCAATCTCATCAATGGACATGAGCTTTTCAAGAAAAAGCGCCATTGCTTCTTTAAGTGTTTTGCTTACTGAAAACGCAAACCCGATATCACGTTGTATAATTGTAAAATCTTCTGATTCTTTATCAGGGGTGATATTCCTGGCAATCCCAAGGATATCCTTGATTTTACCATTCCCGTCTTTAAGGACAATCTCATTGATTTCCAGAAGGACTTTTTTCCTGTTTTTTGCCAGAAGCTCCAATAAGTAAGGCGTATTTCTCTTATCCGGCCTGGCCTGATTCCCTGAGAATCCCAGCCTAGACCAGTTTTTTTTCATATATTCAGGAGTATATCCTAAAAGCGCTTTTGACTGCGGACTGCAAAAAGTCATATTCCTTTCTTTGTCAAGAACATAATACATATCCCTGCTATAATTGAATAATGCCTTGAGTTTCTCTTCGCTCTCCTTGATTTCCTGCTCTGACTTTTTTTTCTCTGTTATATCCTTATCAACACCCCTATATCCTTCCAGGCTGCCGGATTCATCAAGTATAGGAACCCCGTTTGTCAACAATATTATCTCTTTGCCATCTTTACGCAGGTTACTGTTTTCCAGATCTACGATTGGCTTTTTTAATGATGATATCTTCCCGAATATTAATCTTATTTTTCTTGCTTCATCTTTAGGCATAAAGTAAAAGGGGGATTTTCCTACAATCTCCTTCGGTGAATAGCCCATGATTTTTTTTACGCCGGCAGATGCATAGATGTATTTTCCATTTCTATCTACTTCCCAGACAAAATCCCCTGAACATAACGCCAAGTCATAGAATCTCTTCTCAGATTCATCAAGCCTGGATTTCAAATTAGGCGGAACAGGGCCTTCTTCCTTGAGCCTAGAAGACATAAATAACACATAATCAACTTTATTATCCCTCTTTATCGGAAAAGAAATTGTCTTGTATCCGTTCCTTTCTTCTTTGACCATGCGATGCATGTTGAAAGCTTCTGTTATTGCAAATTCATTGCAATATGCTGTCTCTTTGAATACTTCATGGCATGATTTGTCTCTAACAGACGAAAGCCTGTAACCCTGTTTTTCCAAAGCTTTATTGATCCACTTAATCTTAAGGTCCTGACTCACCAGAACCATATATGAACAAGAAAATTCACCAAAAGATAATATCAATTCAAGTATATTTTTCATCAATTCCCTCTTTTTTAGTCATATGTTATTCAATTTCCTTTTTATTTTTTACTCTGTCATTCAACAATGCTAAATTCCTTGTCAGATCAACTATCCTGTTCTGATAGGTTTCCCTGTTTATTTCATACTCTTTTCTGGAAATTATCTTATTATCAAAATAATCTTTCTGGTTCTTCTTCACATATTCCATAAGATCTTCCCGCTCTTTAGTATAGTTTATTATTTTTTTCTGACGAACATATTCTGATATCCTGTTTGAGAAAATAAGTCCGACAATTATTGATATCAGAAACACAACCAGGATATATTCAACATTATCTGTCAAGAGCTCAATTAGGGATTTATTCTCCTTTTCCACTGCTGAAAACGCTATCTGCTCAGATTTGTATATTGTTATCTCCTGACTAAGTTTCTCCAATCCCTGGCTGGCTTGCTCAAATTCTGAATCAAGATATGATGAATAAGTAGCTGATAAAGAAAGATTAAACTCGGTTATCTTCCCGTTATTTGAAGCTGGAGCTATCTCTTCTAACAACTGTACCATCTTCATGTATTCAGACTGATATTCCTGTGCTGATTCATAAAGCAGATCTGCATCTTTTTCCAAGCTTCCAATCCTTGAATATTTCCCGTTTTCTGAATAATAGAGGATCTCCTGAAAAATATCATTTAACTTCTTGATACTGATAGACTGATTATTGAAATATTCGATGTAATATTTTACTTTTTTTAAAGAGATTATTGATTCATTGATATAAGCCACATCATCAATCAGAACATCTATTCCAAGTAAATCCTGGTCGGATTTAGCTTTTTGTATCTTTGCCAGGAGAGTCTTAATCATGTTTGAATCTATCTCGAGTGAATCAAATAAAACTTCAACCTCTGAAAGATCAGTGGCTGCCTCCTCAAAGAGAACACTTCCCTCGTATGAAAAAACATCATCTACTGATTCCAGAAGCAACACAGAATTCTCATATCTTGAATGCTGGAAATGCTCTTTAGCCAATTCTATTTTTTGATAATCTGAAGAATTGACCTCAATCCCGTGTTTCTTCAGGATTTCGGCCTCTTTGATTATCATGATCTGGAAATCATATGCATCTTTTGCTTTTATGGAAACATTCCTAAACAGGCTTGCTGTCCTGTAGAATTCAATATTGTCATTGTTCCTGTATAAGTCTGCCTCTTCCAAGATGTCACTGAGCCTCTCACATTCATAGCCAAAAGATTCATAGTCTCTAATATAATTTTCCATTGCCAGAAAAACAACATCTGGTGAATCTGCAGCATCATATTCAAAATCAGTTATTGCCATACTTAGAGGGAAATAAGCTATAAGGAGGCTTCCCAGGATTATGATAA
>JAFGSP010000106.1 GCA_016934775.1 Candidatus Woesearchaeota archaeon
GCAAGACCGTCTGCCGTCATGGTGGTGAAAATTTCAAAACACTTAGAAAAAAATGAATTATGAGACAGACTAAAACTCTGGAAAAGTTTATAAACGATTTCTCTTTAGAAATCAATATGGAACCAATAGGAGTGCTGTCCCAGATAGTGGTTGTGCTTTTTGTCGGCCTTATAGTTGGAATAATAGCCAAGAAACTCAAGCTTCCTTCTATGCTCCTGCTGATACTGACAGGGGCAGTACTCAAGACAATAACCTTTAATCATCAGCCGATAATAAGCTTCTCGACGGATTTCCTGATAAGCACCAGCCTGTTGGCTCTTGTGATGATTGTGTTTGCAGGAAGCTCTAATTTTACATACAGGGAACTTGATACCTATTCAGAATCAGCACTAAAAATCGCAGTGCTATTCCTTGTCCTGAATATGCTTTTTCTAAGTGTATCTGTGTATTATTTTTTCAGTGTCGGGAGCATGTTCCTTAGCCTTCTGTTTGCAGCTGTGATGTCCGGGACAGACCCAGGCAGCGTGCTTACTCTTTTCCAGACAAAGACCAACAGGATAATTGAGATACTAAAATTCGAGTCAGTCATTAATACGCCGATTGTTGTTCTTATCCCCTTTATTATCTTAGACCTTATGGAATTTGATGCAGGCATCTCGACTGGTTTTCTTGAATATCTTTTTCCATTCCTTCAGCAGATTATAACAGGGATTGGCACAGGAGTTGTTGTAGGCATAATTGTATTCAGGTTTATGAAAAAATTCTATTCTCAGAAACTCTCTCCATTTACGTTGATTACTTCAGCCCTTCTGACCTACATCCTTTCAGAAAGTCTTGGAGGCAACGGAGTGCTGGCAGTCACTGTCCTAGGGATTTTCTTCGGCAATGTGACAGTCAAGAAGAAGGTCGAGCTTCAGGAATTTTCATCAATGCTCTCAAGCACCTTGGAGATACTTGTTTTCATACTTATAGGATTCCTGATACCTCTTAATCTTGATCCTCCTTTCATCTTAAAGTCAATAGTCTTGTTTATGATCATGATCCTCATAAGGTTTATGGCTATGCAGTTGGTTTATCTCCGTGATCATGTCAACCTCAAAGAAAGGATTTTCATGGCACTTAACTGCACAAAAGGGATTGCAGTTGCAGTCGTAGCTTTCATAATAAGCAACTATGTGCTGGACATAACAGTGATTGAAGAGGGGATAAGGTTAACGCACCAGATACCACTTATGAATTTTCCAGGGACGCAGAGCATCATTGACCTTATGGTGCTTTTTATCCTGTATAGTATCCTTGTGTCTTCTATAATTGCAAGATTCTCAAAGAAGTTCATAAGAGTGACAGTAGACCAGGACCAATAATCTCTTTATTTGCTGTAATAATAAGCATATGAAAGTACAAATAGCCCCCATACCATGACAGCTATAATAGAGAATACTACAACAAAAGGAATACCCATCAGCGTAAGAAGCAGACCGATTATTACATATATCACAAGGTGAAGCCCGACTCCTCTCATAAGAACCTGTTTTTTGTCCTGTTTCTGGGCAGGCTTGCTGGTTTTGACAGCAGGCTTCTTCTCCGGTTTTTTCTTTGCCATGAATCTTATTTCTGGCTAAGCTTGTTTATATATTTTTCTACAGCTTAGATTATTTTCAAGTGCTAAAGTCAATAAGAAACTCATCTATATCTAGAGCCTGATTTTTTATCTTATCCAGAATTCTCTCCGCAATAAACCAAATCAGAAGCATATACTCCTGACCCAGGAGATGTTTCAGTCTCAACATAAATCATGACGTTTCCGCAAGGCCATACACCCATATCTGATATTTTGTATGGTCCTTCACCTAGCTGCTTCAGCTGATAAGCCCGATTTTTTTCAGCAAAATATTTTTCATCTTGATCAACATGATCAACAATAGAACCATTATCTATAAGCTTTACCAGGTCTCCTTTGTGAACTTCAGTTTGATTTCCTTCCATATCTGGAAGAGTTGTTTTTGATATCCAAGTTGGTTCGGTCATAAAAACTAACTTTATTTTTTTATATTTAAAGATATTGTATTTCGAATCCCTCAACAAATATTTATAAACCAGTACAAAATACTTTTTCGGACAAGGGTGGTTTTATGGGGATTATTCCTGCAGATAGGACAAGAAAGATTACTTATGCTATTCGTGATGTTGTTGTTGAGGCCAAGAGGCTGGAAAGTCAGGGCCGTAAGGTTATATATCTTAACATAGGAGATCCGCTTAAATATGATTTCTCTGTGCCGCAGCACATGGTTGATGCAATCAACAATAACTGGAGAAAGAGCGCCAGCTATGCTGATTCAATGGGCCTGCTGGAAGCAAGGCAGGCAGTTGCCAGGAAGTCTCTGAAACAGGGGATCAAGGATGTTTCAGAAGATGATGTTATCATGACATCGGGAGGCTCTGAAGGAATAACTATGGCCATTGGTGCGCTTATGAACAGAGGAGAGAATGTATTAACACCTAAACCAGGTTATCCACTGTATAATGCAGTTATCAATTATCTTTCAGGAGAGCTTAATGAATATGAACTGGATGAAGAAAATGAATGGCAGCCGGATATCGATGATATCAGAAAGCGCATTAACAGCAAGACTAAGGGGATTGTGCTTATCAACCCGAACAATCCTACAGGCGCCCTATACACAAAGAACACTCTTAAAAATGTGCTGGACCTTGCAGGGGAGCACAACTTACCTGTGCTTACAGATGAGACCTATGATGAGATAATTTTTGATGACGACTATAAGTTTAACGCAGTAGGCTCTTTGGCAGATGATGTTCCCGTAGTCACTTTCAGCACCTTATCTAAGAATTACCTGTGTCCTGGCTGGAGAATAGGCTGGTCTGTTTTTTCAGGTCCTCAGGAAAAAATAAAGGATTATGCAGAGGCAGTCAAGCAGCTTGCCCGGTCAAGGCTTTCTATCAGCCACCCTATGCAGTATGCAGTCAAGCCTGCTCTTGAAGGCCCACAGGATCATATTAAAGAGATGGTGGATAAGCTTAGGAAGAGGCGTGACATAACCTACAAGAGACTGAACGAGATAGAAGGCATCTCATGCGTAAAGCCAAAAGGAGCGTTCTATGCTTTTCCAAGAATAGACTTGCCTGTTGAATCAGACAAGAAATTTGTGTTTGACCTGCTTCGGGAAGAAGGAGTCTTGTTTGTTTTTGGTTCAGGATTTGGCCAGAAAGACAATTCAAAGCACTTTAGGGTGGTGTTTGCGGCATCTGAAGATGCTTTGAGTGAGGCTTATGAAAAGCTGAATAACTATATCAGGA
>JAFGSP010000107.1 GCA_016934775.1 Candidatus Woesearchaeota archaeon
GAACTGGAATCCATGGCGTAGAATTTTTTGGGATAAGATTATTCCCAAAATTCCTATGGAATAATAAGTTATTGAATAGGCTTTTTAGCCATATGTTATTATTTGAATGCATAAACAAAAAAGACTAGTTGTTATGTTCTAAAAAACTAGCAGTAACAATATCAGGTATGAACCAATTGTCTGTAGTTTAGAACCAATTTTTTCCCTATTATTTCTGGTAAATATTGCGACTTAATCTTTTTTATGCAATTATCAGACATCTTTTTGTAGAGTCTGTTATCTGATAAAATCTGTAATATTGCCTTGGACACTGTCTCTGGATTACAATCATCAAGCAAGATGCCGTTCTTTCCATCTTCCACAATATCTGAGTTTCCACCTATGTTCCTCGCCACTATCGGAAGACCATAAGAACAGGATTCTAACAAGAACCTTGAAAGAGGTTCATAATACTCTCCAAGGAGAACTGCAAGGTCAGCTATTGAATAATATTGCCCGATTTTTTCATGCTGCACAAATCCAATAAATTTTACTTTTTCTTTAAGATTAAGGTTCTTTGAAAGCTTAAAAAAGTAAGAATAGTCTCCTCTTTTTTCACCTATCACTAAAAAAACCGCATTGTCTATATTGCTCATGGCTTCCAGAGTATACTGGACACCTTTAAGCTTTGATAACCTTCCTACATAGAGAATAACTTTTTTTCCTTTTAGCCCAAGCTTGTCTTTAAGAGATGTCTTGATTTTATTATTAATCTGGACTGGGTTATGAATTAATTTGATTTTTCTTTCAGGAACACCCATATTTATCAAAAAAGGCTGCATGGCCTTGCTTACAACAAAGAAATTATCTACATACTTATATGAAAACCTATAAAGCCTCATGTACCAATGGCTATATCCATAGTACAATGAACCTCTTAGGCTGCCCCATTTCTTGACAGAGCAACGGAATCTTTTAAATACCTTGCAATCCATGCAGATGTCTCCTCTATAATCAATAGCATCTCCTGTAAAACATCCGAAAAGCGGACCGTTCACTGTCGCTGTAATAGGCAACCTGAATTTTTTCTTGTAATAGTATGCTGAGAAAGGTATTGATTCAAGATTCAATAAATGCAGCACATCCGGCTTTTCTCTCCTGATTATCTTTGAAGAAAGCTTTGCCATGTTAAGATACATATAATCTACATTAGAAAACTTAGACAAAAATTTCAATTTAGGCATATGTAGCCTGCTGATAGGAATGCCTTCAACAACCTCTTCTTTGTCTCCTGGTGTATCTTTAAAAGTGCACACGCGCACTTTATGGCCCATATTAGCCAGGGCTTTAGCAATATATAACGGGCTAATCTGCCCTCCCCCCAGGATCTCGGGATAGAACCTCCGTGAGATAAATAATATCTTCATTATTAAAATGAAAAAGTTCAAATATTAAATACTTTTTTAAAGACAGGGTGAGGGGAAATTCCAACAACAAAATCAGCAAAAAAAGTTACATTCATTTCAGTGAATAATAATTCTGTAGAACACGGGATTAGGAGCATCTCTTCTTATTTAAAGCTGCATGGAATTCAAACGCAGATACTTTTTATGGGGTTGGGGCTTGATTATAAGAAAGATTTTGACATTATATTGCTGAAAAAAATCAAGGCTATGCTAAGAGGCACTGATTTGGTGGGCATAGTGACTATGAGCCTAGGCTGGCCAAGAGCAAAGACACTTATCAAATATCTAAAAAAAAACATTAATGCACCTATTGTAATCGGAGGAATACATGCCACAGTCAAGCCTGAAGAATGCATACAAGAGGTTGATTATGTCTGTATAGGAGAAGGTGAAAAAGCATTTCTTGCTCTTTCAAAAAATATGAACAAGACCCGAATTCCAAATATGTGGATAAAATCATCAAAAGGAATAATAAAAAATGAGATAGGAAAGCTGACACCTAATCTCGATGAATTCGGGATTCCAGATTATGACCTAAAAACACATTTTATATATGAAAAAGGAAAAATAGTGCCTTTCAGGAAAAAGCATTTGCTTAATAAGCTGTATTTTATACATACCTCAAGAGGATGCCCGCATAGCTGCACTTATTGTATTAATCATTTCCTAAGAAAACTCTATCATGGGAAAAGCAGATATATGAGATACAGGAGCATTTCTAATGTAATACGTGAATTGGAGAATATGAAAAAGATTTTTCCGGGGGTGCCTGAAGTGTTTATTTCAGATGATACCTTTTTTAATCGCAGACTAGAAGAGCTGGAAGTTTTCGCAAATGCATATAAGAAAAAAATCAATATCCCTTTCAGTTGTTATGCTAGCCCACTGACACTTTCAAAAGAAAAACTTGATCTGCTGTCAGACGCCGGCCTAAAGACTCTCCAGATCGGCGTACAGACAGGATCTGATAGAGTGAACCATGACTTGTATAAGAGGCATATGCTCAGGGAAAAAGTGCTGAAAGCTGCTGAACTTGTGTATGATTACAAAGATAAGATAATGATAGATTACCAGTTCATCATAACAAACCCATACGAAACTCGTGAAGATCTCTTAGACACACTGAATCTCATCAAAAAGATGCCAAAACCATTCAACATAACAACATTCAATTTGACTTATTTTTATGGCACTGGATTATATAATAAAGCTGTTCATGATAAAATCATACAATGCGAAGAAGATACTGTTGTACAATTCCATTTTACAGACATAATGAATCATCTGAGAGTAAAAAAATTAAAAGAAAGTTATCTTAATTCTATGCTGTATTGGATAAGCGGAAAAGCTACAAAGACAAGATATGGGTTTATACCTGCTTTTTTGTTTCCAATCATGACAAGCAGGCCGGTAATAAGCATCTGTGAATTCCTTAAATTCCCTGTGTTTCTGATGAACTTGTTTGTTGTAAGAGTCTCTGAATTCCTGAAATCGCCTCTGTGAAAAAACAGAGTATAACAAGTTTTTATTTCATAATTTGTGATGCCTGACACAAGTCATTACTCACAAAATCAGGTTTTAAATCAAACAATCTATCCTTACCTGCTTTTCCTGTCCTGACAAGAACCGTAGTAATTCCCATTCTTTCCCCCAGAGCTATGTCTGAAGTCTTATCTCCTATAAAATAAGATTCCTCAGAATCAATATCATGCTCTTTGATAGCTCTCTCAACCAGATGTGTGTTTGGCTTTCTGCAGATGCATTCTTCGTCTGGGGAGTGCATGCAATAATAATCTGCTGTGATTGTGATTCCATTATTTCTCAGTTTCTGATAAAAATAATCCATAAAACGATTATAATCTTCTTCAGTATAATATCCTCTGCCAATCCCTGACTGGTTTGTTATTATGATAAGTTTATATCCCTTGTCCTGCATTTTCTTAAGGCCTTTTATTGCATTAGGCAGAAATTCAAGATCCTCTTTTTTATAGAGATATCCCTTATCTACATTGATTGTTCCATCCCTGTCAAGAAATACTGCTTTTATGCTCATTTTTCAAGTGATAGGTGCTTATCAAGAAGTTCACAGATAATATGAATTATGGCTATGTGAGCTTCCTGGATCCTTGGTGTGTTATCAGAAGGAACTACTATACACACATCACACAAACCAGCCATTTCTCCTCCTTTCTTCCCTGTAAGCCCGATTGTCTTACATCCAAGCTTCTTAGCTCTCTTTAGTGCATTGATTATATTAGGTGAATTCCCGCTTGTGGAAATTCCAAAAACAATGTCATTTTTAACAGCATTAGCTTCAAGCTGCCTCTCAAATATCATATCATAACCATAATCATTTGCAATCGCAGTTATAACACTTGAATCAGTCGTCAGTGCTATTGCAGGAAGACCTTTTCTTTCAATCTTGAATCTCCCCACAAGCTCTCCTACAAGATGCTGAGCATCAGCAGCGCTTCCTCCGTTCCCAAAAGCTATTATCTTGTTGCCAGTCTCATATGCTTTGATAAACAGTTCAGCTGTTTTCTCAATCTTGTCAAGCTGATTCTCTATGATCTTCTCTTTGACTTCAATACTCTCTTTGAGATAATGGCTTATTTCTGACTTGAAAACACCTCTAAGTTCTTCCTGTAGTATTGTTGCGGTTCCTGGCTTCTGGACAACAAGACCAGCTGCATAGTTTGCCATTGTCGCTGTCTCAATCAGGTCAAGGCCTGATGCCATACCCAATATTGCTGCTGCAATCACTGTATCTCCTGCTCCTGTTACATCGATGATTTTCTTGAGATTCAACGGAGGTATGTGTGTGTGTTTTCCAGTCTTATCAAAAACAGATATGCCTTCAGCCCCTCTTGTGATAAAGACATTTGAATTTAGTGTATTTACGAGTTTTTCTCCCATATCAATTATGTCCTGATCAATCCCAGTCATCTCAATCGCTTCTTTAAGGTTTGGTGTAATCAGGTCGCAGTTCTTAAAAAAAGACAGATGGTTTGGCTTTCCATCTACTGCAACTTTAACATTATGGTCTTTTGCCAACCTGATTATGCTTCTCATCAGTTTTTCTGTTATTACGCCTTTTGCATAATCACTCACAAGGATCGCATCAATCTCATTAATTCGATTTTTTAGTTCATTGAATAATTTCTCTTCTAATTTTGGAGAGATGTCTGCTGTCTGCTCATAATCCAACCTGATAAGCTGATAATTGTTTCCTGAAACGATTCTTCGCTTGATTGTGGTCGGCCTGGTTGGATCATCCAGAATCAGGCTATCAATCTTTTTTTCTTTCAACAAGTCTTTTATTATCTTTCCCTCCTTATCAACGCCTACGATACCAGCCACATAGGCTTTTGCTCCTAATGAAACAATATTATTTGCTGAATTCCCTGCACCTCCAAGTATCTTCTCTTCTGTATGTATCTTCACTACAGGAACAGGTGCTTCAGGCGATATTCTTGTTGTCTGCCCATAAAGATAATCATCCAGCATTATGTCTCCAATCACAAAAACACATTTATCAGAAAATTTATCTAAAAAATTTAGTTTCATCTAATCACCTTTATAGGTTTTCATTATCTTCTCAATTATTTTTGTCGTAGTAACCTCACCAGGTTTTCTTTCCCTGAAAAATATGATTCCGCCAAGACTCTCCACCAGCTCTTTTTCCGACAGGTTTTCTTTGTATTCTGCGCCCTTGATATGGACATCAGGACAAACAAGCTTAATGAATTCATCAGGGGTCTCTTCTTCAAATATTACAATATAATCGACATATTCAAGAGCTGATAACATCTCAGCTCTTTCGTTTTCCGGAATAATTGGCCGGGTCTCTGATTTGTATTTCTTTATTGAGGAATCACTATTTAGACCAACTATAAGCACGTCTCCTTTGGATTTTGCAAATTCAAGGCATCTGATATGCCCTGCATGAAGCAGATCAAAAGCCCCATTTGTGGACACTATCCTTTTGTTTTTTTGTTTTAGGTCTTGAACAACAAGTTTCATGTCTGCTGGAGATTTGATTTTCATTTTAAGCTGAAAAGGAAGGTTTATTTTAAAGATTTAGGTTTAACAATGTTTTTATAATCTTGGTTCTTTCAGAAATTGATGTGTTACAGAAAAATATTGATATTGAATCTCATCCCAAATACAATAGGGGATAATATCTTGATAACGCCTATGCTTAATATATTAAAGAAAAACTTTCCTCAAGCAAGCCTTGATTTGACTGTATCTAAGCTAAATGGCGAACTATTCTATAAAAATGAGAATATAAACAAACTCTATGAAATCGATGAACTTAAAGAAATTGCAGACGGGGAAAAAAACAAATTTCAGAAATTTGGAGCATTTCTGAAGATTCTTCTTAGATATCCTAAAATCTTCAGGACCCAGAAATATGATCTATGTATAATGCTCCTGCCAAACTTTCCTCTTAATGTCTTAATACCTGTGTTTTCCGGAATCAAGGAAAGGATTGGATATACAACCAAATATTCATTTTTGTCATTATTATTGACAAAAAAGACTGAATATCGTGGGATTCTTGAGACCAAGGATTATGAGAGGCATTTTGTTGAATCATATCTTGATCTGTTGAGGCTTATTAATCTCAAATGGAAGAAAGATAATGTTGTTTGTAAGATGAATCTGTCAGAAAAAGAGATTAAAGAGGTAGAAAAAATATTGAAGAAGAATAAGCTTTCAAAAAACAAATATGTCTGTTTCCAGACACGGAGTAAGGGAAATCCCTGGCCGATTGAGAGATTTTCAGAACTGGCCATTAAGATTATAAAGAAAACTAACTTGAAGATTGTATTGCTGGGATCTAAAATTGAATTTGAGATCAATCAAGAAATAGCGTCTCGCTCAGCCAATATAATAAACCTATGCACAAATACTTCTCTAAGGACCAAGGCTGCTTTGCTGAAGCTTGCTGCTTTCTCAGTGTGCAATGATTCAGGACTAGCTCATGTTAGCTCTTCTGTCGGCACAAAAACTATTGTGCTTTATGGGCCTCATTCCCCAAAACATTCAAGACCTTTAGGAAAGGGACAAGTTTATGTTATATACAAGGGAGATCCTGATTCGCCATATGCTGTGAGAGGCTCCCAAAAAGGGATGGAACTAATCAATAGGATAACTGTAGATGATGTACTTAAGGTATCTATGAAACTTGCGGGCTAAGATTAAATAAATAATTGATTTGACATTTAAAAAGAAATGATTTAAATGTAAGTACTATTTTCAGGACCATAAATCCTAAAAAAGTTCCAATATAAATTGCAACTTTTTGGGACTCACGAAAAACCAGTAAGATATGAGATAGGTTTTTCTTAGAGAAAGAGATAAAAATGATAATAACAAGAACTCCGTTCAGGATAAGCTTTGTAGGCGGCGGCACAGACCTTAAGTCTTTCTACAAAGAAGATCATGGAGCTGTAGTTAGCACAGCCATTGACAAATATATGTACATTTCTATCCATAAGTA
>JAFGSP010000108.1 GCA_016934775.1 Candidatus Woesearchaeota archaeon
ATTCCCTTGTGAAGGTCAATCGGCCTCCAGTCATCCATCACAAGGTTTGCGTCAAGCCATTCTGCCAGCTCTTCAGGGTTGCCTATTGTGGCAGAAAGAGCGATGAACTGCGCTTTTTTAAGGACGCTTCTCAGTATTGTGAGGACTATCTCAAGAGTAGGGCCCCTGTGGGCATCATTCATGAGGTGTATCTCATCTATTATGACTGTAGAGACGTGCCTTAGCCACGGGACCTTATGCCTAATCAGGGAATCCAGTTTCTCAGATACTGTGATTATTATATCATATTTCTCAAGATAGCTGTCTGAAGAATCTGTATCTCCTATTGATATCCCGACTTTAACATTTTTGTATTTGTTCCTGAACTCATTGTATTTCTCAGATGCCAAAGCCTTTAAAGGAACAACATATACTGCTTTTCCGATGTTGTTATAGATACCCTGAAGCATTGCAATCTCTGCAATAAGCGTCTTTCCTGAGGCAGTAGGAGTGCAGACCAAAAGATTATCACGTTCCAGCAGCCCGGCTTCGACTGCTTTTCTCTGCGCAGGACGCAGTTCTTTGATATCCTTGGATAGGATAGAATATAGTTCCGGACGCAGCTTGTCTTTTATGGATTCCATTTGGAGTATGAATCAAAGATGATTTAAATAGGTTGGGATATAAGATGAACAGAAGACAATCCAAAAAAATTATATACTCAACCACCCAGAATCATATTGAGGTGATCCCATGAAAATTGTGAAATTTCTGCAGAAATGCACAAAAAAGATGGAATGGTATGACATATCAATGCTGAAGCTGTCTGTGTTCTTCTTCACGCTGTTCCTCGTGACAGCATGGCCTGCATTCATGTACCTTGCGATAGGGATAAGCTGGTATTGGTATCTGATATTGGGTTTGGTGTTTGCGGCTCCTTTATTGAAGAAGATGTTTTGGAAATAGGAGCTTTTTTTTCACAAAATTTAAAAAGCCGGCGCACATGACATAAGTCTATGGATTACCTAATGGGAATAGCTATTGTAATAGGTATTGTGCTTATCGTACTTGTCATCACAACCCTGAAGAATATATTTAAGACTCTTGTTTCAATATTCCTCATATTAGTTGTGCTTTCAGCCCTGTTCATGTTCTTCCTGGTGAAAGATGTGAGGGATTTCGGACAAGGGATTAACAACAACGGCAATATCTACTTGCTAAAAGAGGGCGATGAGGTCCTGACAGGGTTCAGGATGGAAGGGATCAACCTCAGCAATGCTGCTTCATTCTCAGGAAAAGAGCTGGACAGGTTCACAAAAGACATGGAGGACCAGAAGCTGGACAGCATCCTCGACAAGGACTACAAAATATTTATAATAGACCAATCTGCGTTTAATGACACAAACAGCCTTGATCCGGATTCAGTCATTGAATATCTGAAAAGCAAAGAGAGCGAGTATGAGCCTTCTGAAAGCACTATGGACCCAAAAGCATTCGCTTTCTCGATGCTGGTGATATTCAACCTGAAGAACGATCCGCTTTATTTATTCAAAGAATTCAAGAACAATAACCTGATCATCTATCCAGAAACCTTCATGTTCAAAGTCCTTAAATTCACTATGAAGGAAAAAAATGAAGAATAAGATATTGCTGGTTTTTTTTGCACTGATTCTAGTAAATGCTGCATCTGGAGCAGAATTGGTCTATGAAGGATGGATCTACAACGGCAGGAATCTTGTTTTTGATGATATTAATTACAAGATTCTCATTTCCACAAACGGAAACACTCTATTGCTGAAAACTGATGAAACAACAGAGACTCTTGAGTATATGGACTGCTATAGCGAAGAATATTCCAGGATCTGCTACAATAATTCAGTATATGATATCGATGAAGAAGATTACAAAGCATACCTGTACATATACTATCTACAGCCTGACCTTGATATTTCAAGGACAATAGACCAGAATATCCTTTCAATCGGAGAGACAGCTGACTTTGAGGTTCTTATTGAAAACAATGGCGATGCTGATGCTGCAGAAGTTGTCTACTCAGAGGATTTCCCTGAAAATGTTGAGCTGGTTGATGTGAAGTACGGCTATATGAAAGGGAACACGGCCTATTGGGAAGGAGAGATAAAAGAAGGCGAAAGCCAGGAGATAACTTACAGGATAAGGAGCAAAGGCAAGATAGATGATTACATCAAGGCCAGCCTTAGTTATTTTGACGGATATGAGGAAAAAGAAATATTTTCGGATTCGATAAGGCTATATTCAGAGGATGTGCTTGGCATTGAGCTTTCTGTTGATAAAATTGATTATGAACTCGCTGAAGATATCAATTTTACACTTGCCCTGGAAAACAACGGGATAAAAGAGATTGAGATTGAGGAGCTCAGGCTCACTTTCCCGCAGAACATTATAGTAAACAAAGGAGACATCCCTGAAAAGAACGGGGGATATATATGGGACGGCACCATTGACAAAGAAGAGAGTGAATCCTTTGAGTTCGAGCTTGAAGGCCAAAAAAGCGGGACATATTACATCGTAGCAGATGTGGAATACACATATAAAGACAGTACATTCAATGAAGATAACAACAAAATCGGTTTTGTTGTCCATGAAGAAGGGATTGAGCTGACATCATCCCTTTCAGGAGATGAACAGGTCTATTCAGGGCAGGTCCTGAATATTTTTGTGAAATTGAGGAACAAGAATTCTTTTTCAAAGCTCAAAGATGTTGAGCTGAAGACAATCAGCGACCTTGGATTTTTTGAAGGCATAAGGCATAATATTGTTGATGTGAATGAGACAGTGCTTCTGCTCAACACAGAGATAATGATGCCGGAAACATCTTCAATAAGTAAGTATCCTATTAAATTCAACGTGACTTATAAGACAGAAGACAACACACCCTATTCCACTATACTTGACAGGACTATTGTTGTAAATCCCCTTAAAACAATTTCCATAGTGCCCTCAATAAGCTCTTCTGAGATAAACGAAGAAACCCCGCTTACTATGACTGTCAGCTTAAAAAATGAAGGCCTGAAGGATTATAAAGATGTTTTCCTGAAATCAAATATCCCAGACATATTCTCTGTCAAGGGCGTGACTTCAATCTCATCAAATGTTGACAAAGAAGAAGAAATCTCTGCATTGACTTTCACAATTACTCCGGCGCGTGTACAGCAAAATTCTGTTTATTGGCTGAATTTTACTGCCACTTACATGGATGACGACAAAGAATATAAAGTAACAAAAGATGTTAGAATAACTGTCAAAGCTGTTAAGCCGGATATCTCTGTGACAAAAGAACTGGATTCATCATCATCTTCGCTTGGCGAGAAACTCGATGTCACCTATACTATCACAAACAAAGACGCCTCATCAGTCCATGATCTTGTACTGATTACTTCAGAATCACAAAATTATGATACCCTAAAAGTATTCTCAAAAGATGTCCTGAAACTTGACCCTGGTGAGACAACTTCTTTCAAAGCCGAAGAGATTTTGGCGAAGAAAACTGGAAGCCAAGAATCAGGATCTTCAATTCTTTTCTTCAAAGATAAGCATTCAAGACAATTCAACATAAGCTCTGGCAGCCCGAGCGCTTCTGTTAGTGAATCAGAATTCAATGAGCCTGTTATCTACCTTGAAAAGACCGCAAACAAGACAAATCCCTATGTCGGTGAAACCTTAAAAATAAAATTGAATATCACCAATATTGGCAGGGGTGCTGTCTCAGGCAGGATAGACGGTGCCAGTCTTGAAATTCCCCAGGGAACCAGCAAGCTCATAGAAAAAGAAGTGAGCTATACTGAAGCAGGCAAATATGATGTACCAAAATCTGTTTTCTATTATGATGATCAGGATAGGCGGGCATATTCCAACAAAATAGAAATTAATGTTATCGAAAAACCAGAATCAGGCACAGGAACTCCTAGCCATGGAAATGCCCCCCAGTCAGACACCCAGGAAACTCCTCTTCCAGAAGAAAAAAAACCCGGAATATTCATGAGATTTTACTTATTCCTGAAAAAGTTTTTTACGGGGTGAAAATGAACAAAAAATGCAGCATTTGCGGCTCAACAATGGTTGAGAAATCAACAAGAAAAATCGGAAAAACCACCTATCACGTGTTGTTTTGCGAATCCTGCAAGCACCAGGTTGCAAGGTCTGAAGAGTAAGGTTTTTAAACTTAAAGATACTCAACAGAGAACAGAGGTGAATTACTGATTATTTTTAATCCGCTCACTGATAACATATTGTATATTGCATTAAGTCTTATAGCTATCATGCTGTCTGCTGGCTATATTATAAAAGCTGTTTCTCATTACGCCAGAGAACTCGGTGTCTCTGATTACCTTATCGGGTTTCTTGTGGTAGCCATCGGCACATCTTTGCCTGAGATGACCACAGCTTTCGTGGCTTCATTCAAGCATGCCGGCGAAATTGTGCTGGGTGACGTTATCGGAGCAAATATCATTGATGTTACAATTGTGCTTGGAGTAACATCTATTATAGGAAGAAAAATATTCATACACGGAAAAGTGATTGATAAGACGCTTTTCACAGTAATGCTGATTGCAATACTGCCCCTGATTCTTGGTTATGACGGCAGACTGTCCAGATTAGACGGCGCAATATTGGTCATTTCATTCTTCCTGTACATCTTCAACCTATTGAAAAAAGAAGGCCATTTCGGAAAACTGAAAAAAGATGTGAAACTGAGCCTTATATGGAAAGACCTTGTTGTCATATCCTTTTCCCTTGCAGTATTGCTTGTTGGAGCAAATTTCATGATAAGCTCAAGCAGGACCATAGGCATAATGATCGGCATCCCTGACATTGTCCTGGGCATTGTATTGATGGCAGTTGGCACAACCATCCCTGAACTGACTGTTGAGACAATGTCTGTGCTCAAAGGGGTCTCTGGCATTGCTTTCGGAGATATACTTGGAAGTGTTGTCTGCAACTCATCACTTGTGCTTGGTATTGGTGCATTGATTACACCCATCCAGATAACCAACAGGGTATTGTTCAGGAACTCCTCCTTATTCATGCTGACTTCTGTATTCATAGCCCTCCTCTTCATAAAGAAAAAAGAAATAACCTGGAAAGAGGGTGTCGGGCTCCTGATGGTCTATGCTACTTTCCTGGTGACAGAAGCTCTTGCCGGGATAATTTAGTGTGTGGTTTATTATAATGAAGAAGAAATATTTCTTGGATACATGCATCTGGAGAGATTTTTACGAAAATAGATTTGGACAGGGAGGAAGACCTCTTGGAAAATATGCTACTGACTTGTTCATGAAAATTATGAAGAAAAAAGATCAGATATTATTTTCAAAATCACTTGTCATGGAATTAAAAAGAGACTATGGAGAACAAGA
>JAFGSP010000109.1 GCA_016934775.1 Candidatus Woesearchaeota archaeon
AATAAACGACAAAAAAATAAATTAAATAAAATAAAAGTCAAATCTCCCCATTGCACTTCTTGCATCTCTTTGCCCTGAGGTTGTTGATCTCGCCGCAGTGCGGGCACTTCTTCTTCATCCCAGCTATAAGAATCAAGAGTATCAGTATGATCACAAGTGGCGAGTAGAGTATCGCGTTCTTGCCTATGTCTTTCAGCACCTGGCCAGTAAGGTAGCCGAGGCCTGTAAACCCATAAGAGAATTCTCCTTCAAGAACATTGACAAGGCTCCTTTCCCTTTCCCCGTAATAAGCTCTTATTCTCACTATAGGATTGTCCTCGATGTCCTGGTCATCCATCTCAACATTTACTTCAATGAACACCGACTCCCCTTTCTTAATGAAAACGACTTCATCCGCACCCACAGAAATAAGCTCATCGTTAATCAAAAGGTCAAGTATCTCCAGGTTGACAAAAACATCCACATCCCCTGTATTCTTTACCTCGACCAGGAATTTTCCTGAGCGCCTGTCATAAAGCACCTTTCCGAACTCAATCTTCGAAGAGTCAAGGATATCGATCGTATCGACCTGCACAGTCTTCCTGAGAGTATATTCAAGTGTCTTTTTTGATTCTCCAAAAATAGTGAATACCTCTGCTGTTATGTTGCCCTGCATAGGGTCAATATCAGAACCATCAGATTTCTTATCATAAATCAGGGTCTTGAACTCGGATTTATCTATGAATATTGCTTCTTCATCACCCAACACCTGAGTCCCGTCATCATATCTCAGTGTAATAGTGCCCTTAAGAAAAGCTGAAAGATCAACTTTGTTCTGGTATGTCACCTCAATCCTCTTCGCAAGCCTGTTGTAGCTAACACTAAATATGTCAAGATCAAGTATATATCTTGGAAGATAGAACCTGTCAAGATCCTCAACAGGCGATATTGATCCTGTTGGCGCCCTGGCTGATTGCGCAAACTTAACAAAGACGCTTATACCAAGCTCCCTCCTTATATAAGTAGCTGAGCCGATAAGCTCGTTTCCGATAAGGATACCAATATCAATATCTCCCTCCTGAATATATTCTTTGACTTGGTCAGGGACATTTGCCCTGCCGATAAAGACAACTGGCTCTACTCCTGACATTATCTCCTGCTCTATAAATTCACCATTGGTAAGGATGGCTTGTTTTTTTGGAGAGCCTTTCAGCCCTATATGAAGCGCCTGGTATTTATCGACTATGACCTGGTTATCTGAAAACCTATCACCATTATTGATAACCTCAGGATCAAAGCTTTCTAACTCTGTCTTTACCTCCCTGTCCACCTGCCCATACAATATCACTGAAGAAGGATTCCTTGAATTCAGGTATGACACAACCTGATTAATATTTCTCTTATCCGCAAAAAGAACATAGGACTTTGACAATGCTGCATAAGGCGCAACAGAGATTGCATTATAGCCATAAGAGTTATCTATGATTATGAAACTGTCAATGTTGTCTGGAAGCCTCCTGGCAAGCTCAAGGTTTACATTATTAATCCTAGTCTCTTCAACATTCTCGAATCCTCTTGACTCAAGGATTGCCTTATATCCCACAACATAAGGATTATCTGATGAAGAGATTATCTGATACTCATTATCCGGATTGAGCTGGTTTATCAAAAGAGTAGAATGCCTTGTAGATACAAGGAAATATCCCTGGGTGCCTGACAACGAGGAATATAGCATAACTGAATACACATCTTCCCAGTCCCCGGAATTCGAGACATATATCTGAGATGACTGGGCACTCACTGCTGATACTATAAGAAATAATGAAATCATGAATAATAAGACTCTAACTTTTTTTACCATCCTTCACCCCGACAGATTCAAATTCAATTAGTTATATAAATTTTATTATTCAGCGCAAAAGCATTCGCATCTGTTGCACTGGTTAAGCCGCTCTTCAAACTCTCCTTTCTGGAATTTCTTATCAACTGAATTGCAATATGCATTGCAGGCATTGTTGCACACATCCTGATCATCTATTGAATGGGAAATCCTTCCTCCGATAGGGCCGCATTCATCTTTTATCACAAAAGAAGTAACACTGGGCCGAGTCAGAAAAAAGACATATGCCATAAGAGCTGCAATGCAGACAACTGCCAACAAAATCTGGACTGCCTGCATCCTCTTCACAGATGCTGTGTATTTTCTTGACATAAAAACTATAATATTTCTTTATTATAAAAAGGTTATGATTAGTTCAGGTTTCTTTTTTCCCCTGCTTTTTCAGATATTTCTCTTTAAGCCGTTCAACGGGCTCAAGCAGCCTGGCCCAGAACATATTAAGCCTGTGGTTGAAAAAATGCCATTTTAGGTTACTGTCAAGCCCTTTCCTAGACTTTTCATCATATTTATCATGCAATTTTTTCATATTTTCCAGATAATCTGTTTTAAGCTTCTCATGAAGCTCTGCCTTTTTTTTTCGATATCGGTTTTTCAGTTCCTGCGGCTCTTTTTCATTCTGGGAAGCGATAGCCTTCTGCTCAGGGCTCTTATTATCAGAAGACTGGTCTGAGGCCGGTGCTACTTTTACCATCTTCTTGTCAAAATCAGCTTTGAGCATATCATCATATTTTTTCAGCTTAGACATATAGTCATCAGTAAGCTTCTCTTTCTTTTCCTCGTACCATTCATCTATGTCTTCCTGGCCCATAGGATAGAATTAGGGAATAGGGTATTTAAGGTTTTTGTATCTCTTATGTAAACAGCACGCCAACAACCACATGGGTTATCTTATCCTTAGAAATAATCTCGCCTTCTTTTAATGAGTCGCCCTGCACATAGACCTCACTGCCGTAGTCTGCCCTCACCCTATGTATGACTGCAGTGCTGTCATCTCTCAGGAATCTTACAATCTGGCCTTCTTCAAGCTTTGAAGACTTGTCATAATTCTTCTCAACAACAATATTACCGTCAAAGATTACTGGCTGCATCGAAGGCCCGTTGAAAACTCCGTAATCATCTGCCCTCCTTATGAAAAAACCTTCAGAAGTCAGTTGATGATCAACTTCATTGTGTGACCCCTGGATAAAGTTAAAGTTCTGGTTGCTCTCGATATCATCAAGCCTCTGGCTCATCTCCTGGTATTTCCTGTTAAGGGCAATATAGTTCTGGCTGTATATGATAGTAATCATAATTGAAGCAACCAGAATAAGGAGAAAGACAAGGTTAAAGGTAAACTGGTTCTTGTCATATATTACCATAATCTACTTGGCTGGGCATGGAAGTATTTAATTTTTTCCTTTACATAGCTAAGAAATCACTGCACCTCGATATAGAAATAATATCTTGTGTTCGGATAACCTGCTACTCCTTTCTCTGCCAATATCATCTGGAAATCATATTCATTAGTGTTGAATCCAAGTTCATCATTATCTATTGTTGTCGCATACACAAGGTTAGTCCCGTCATGCAGCAGGATCTCCTGGAATGTAGCGTTCTCTGAAGGCGTCTGGGCAGTATCATTAACCCATGTAAAAGTAGATTGGCATGTGCTGTTCTCGATTATTTTTGAACCCACGTAGAACTCCTTGTGGGTCCTATAAGCAAAGGTATTGTTGATGCTGTCTGACTTTGTTGTTGTATGGTTCATCTCTGTCTCCTCAACAGTTATATTATAGGGTGAAGCACATTCAATATTATCCCAGGCAATAGAATCATTCCTGCTGGCATAGACCATCCCTTCAAAGTCAGCCAATTCCCATTGGTAGATCGAATAGTCACCGGAATCGTCAAGTGTCAATACGCCTGTAACATTGCCTGCATAAGCCTTCCATCTGAGATTCTGTGTCACTCCGCTGATAATCATTGTTGTAAAAGTACCTCCTGAAGTATTGAGATAATCTGCAGGATCAGGTGTCTTGTTCTCTGAATGGTTATAAGAAATATAGGCGCCCGTAGGCTGGCCTATTGCATACCTGAATAAAGCCAGGAATATCAGGATGAAGAGTACAGCTTTTACAGCCCTGTACCTATCTTTCATTTTTTGACATTCCCCTCCTGTATGTTGTGTATATTGTCTGGTAATCCTTCAGAAGCAATCCAGAGATCTTCGAGAACGAGAAGCCCAGCTGTCCTTTCAGGTAGATTACAAGCGATTCAAGAATACTCTGTTTCCTTGATGAAAAGATCGACAGCGGCACCATAACCGAATCCTTATCCTGTCCTAGCTGAGCTTTATGCTTGAGAAGGCTGTTCCTGTAGGTAGTCCATATTGTCCTGTCATTCCTGTTAAGAAGGACAGCTGCCTCATGATATGACTTTCCCCTGTTTTCCTTCAGGAATTTGACTATTATCTCTAAGCAGCTCAGTCTCTTAGTCCTGAAGACTGACAACGGAATACTTTCACCTGACTTAACGGGAGCGCTGAGAATCTGATTTATGTCAAGATCGTATTCCTCCCTGAACTCAGAAGCAAGCTCTTTTAGTTTCTGCATGTGCTCTAGAAGTAGCCTGGCAGCCTGCTCTTTATCCCTAATACTAGAATATTCCCCTCCCTTAATGGCCATCTATCACTTATCATGTAATAACTCCTATATATATTTTATTATTTATTGAGTATTTTATACTGATTATTTAATAAATAATACTTAATATGTAATAAAATAAAAAACTTCAAAACAATAAGCAACTATGCAAAAAAGGTCTACAGAATTTATTCAGCATAGAACATAAAAAAGTCAAGAAAATCAAAAAATAATCAACCACTGGAGTTAACAAATCAGAAAAAGGAAAAGAAATCAATCTCCCCTGTCTGTAGCAGTGAACATGACTTTACCGTTGCAGACACCGCCTGCTCCAATAGGGACCTGCACTTTCCAATAGGTCTGATTGGTTGACTCTTCACTATCATCTGTCCTCTGGTCTACCTGAAAGTCAGGGATCATGACATCGCTGTTCGTCAGCTGGGTCATAACAACATAGTTTGTATCATTGACTACATCATATCTTTCCACTTCTATCGGGATAACGCCATATGAGCATACAAAAGACAATGTGTCTCCTTCAGTAGATCCCCAGCCTCTGACACTTATATTGACATCCCTGTTGCCTGCATTGGTAACATTTGCTTCAATAGGCGGCGATATGTCAAACACCGCAAGATCGCCGTAATCTATAAGCTCAGGCAATTTTATTGCCACAAGCGGGTTCACTGTGCCTGTATCTGATTCGTTTGAAGTAAAAGATGACTCTGTATCAATGGCTGTTGCATTGCACATCCAATTGGAAGTGTTATCTGCGTAATACTGCATCTGGAATACACAGGAGTAATTCATATACAAGTCCTGGGCTGACATCAGGGTGCAGTTCACGTTTGAGTAGTGGTTATTGTTGTCATCAGGACTATCTGGACTGTTTGTTCCATTGATAAACAGAGTAGCATTCACAGTCACACTATCATTATCAAAGTCAAAGACAGTGACATTGCATGTTACGTTTGTTGTGTTATAGGATCTCAGATTTATAACATCCTGGAATGTGACTACATATACCATAGGGGCTGCGTTTGTAATATTTATAGTTGTATTAACAAGAGATGTATTGTTATACAGCTGCCCGACAATGCCTGGCTCTGTGAACAGGAATATCCAAACACCTAATAAGCCTGATAGGAGAATCAAAGCTAGCGTAAGCCTAATCTCCTTTCCGGATTTTCCTGTTTTTATCCTGAGTTTCATTTTTTTTATCCTTTATCCATCAATCTCTACGTAAAAGTAATATGTGGCAACTGATGCTCCAACATAATCCGGCACTATAGCCTGGAAATCATATCTGGTGTTGTCTGTGGCGGCATCATCCTTATAGCTGTACATGTTCTGATCTATCAATACTGCATATACTATAGCCATTGTATCATCCATGAGCAGCACTTCCTGAAAATATGCGCTTGTGCTTGGTGTCTGCTCTGTATCATTTATCCAGGTATATGTCACATTGCAGCTGCTCTCATCGATTGGTGTAGTTCCGACTTCGAAAGCAGAATGCAGATAGTTTGCAAAAGTGTTGTTTATGTTATCAGATGAACCTACTCCATGCCCAAGCTCTGTCTGTTCCAATCCTATGCCTGTCTGGTTTGCGCATTGTATAGATTCCCAATCTATTGAACTATTTCTTGTGATGTATACTTCACCGTCCGGATCTCCGCCAGAAGACCACTCATACACACTATAGCCGTCTGCATCCTTCAATACGAGTGTACCTGATACATTCCCGACATAGGATTTCCACTTGATGTTCTTCTGAGTTGTACTCAGAGTTACTTCCGTGATATAGCCTTTATCGTCTGTCCTTCCGTCTGGAGCTGTTGTGTTCTTTGTGCTGTTCGAAACAAATTCAACACTTGCTCCTTCCGGCTCTGCTCTGGCTTTTTCCATGTTATACACCATAATTATTGAAACGATTAGCACCATGCCCAATATCAGGAACTCTTTTATTTTCTTCATAGTGCTTTTCGCCTTTTTGTTGTGCATTCTTCATTTATCATTATAAGTATCAAAAAGGAAGCAAAGCTTCCTTCTTTGTGTGTTTATTCGATGTCCAGGTAAAAGTAATAGGTAGTGGTATCTGTGTTAATAGTGCCCGCGCTTCTACTTGTACCGTCCTCTGCCACCAGCATCTGGAAGTCAGGAGTGAACTGGTATCCTGTGTAGCCCTGGATATCTGTGTTGTTTGCATCATCATCGTTTTCTATGATGCCAACATAGATTATTCTATCATCCTCATCCTGGAGGAGGACCTCAAGGAACTTATCCTCTTGGTATGCATCATTCATATGCATGTATGTGTGAGGGCAGTTCTCTGCTCCTGATCCGATTGTATTGACATCTCCGATATCAAACGCTTCGTGTTCTGTGGATGAGTTGAATGTCTCGTTTATTCCGTCTACGTTGTTCCATGTCATATTGTAAAATTGTTCCCAGTACCCTAATATGCCTGAATATCTTTGGTTAGGATCATTTTGTGTGACATTAAAGCAGGTCGCTGTTGCCCATGAAGGCGTAGTTGCATTTACAACTGCGTAAATTTCACCTTTAGGCTCTGGTGATGGCCAATCATAAAGCGTCCAGTCAGCAGCGTCATCAAGCACTATAGTACCTGTAATGTTACCATAGTAGCCCTGCCAGTGCTTGGTCTGGGCCTGTACCCAGATCTCAAGCCCAGTCAAGTTACCAGCATATGCTGTATGGTTCCTTGCCGGGTTCCCGCTAGCGTTCTGGGTATCACTCGACCCTACATTCAATGTATCTGGTGCCAGAGGGACTATGCCGCTCACTGAATATAGGCCCAGCACTATCAGAATAACTGTTACTGCAATGGCAATTACTTTATAATGTAATTTTTCTTCTTTCATTATACCTCACCTTTTTCATTTTTTTGGATATAGAAATGACCGCAACTTTCCTGACTAATGTCTCAGAAGTATCACCAATGATCTTGTAGAAATCTCCCTCATCGTAGAGGTAACCCTGCTTCACGTTCGCCTTAGTCGGCGTTTCTCTATAGACTAGTTTAACCCATTCTGCAGGCTTGCTCAAACTCATTCACCTAGCTTACTTATAAGACTGTTCCTATCTATTTCAGTCTCTATGTGATACCCTATCTCGTGCTTGCTTGTGCAGCATAGCTACAGCTACGCTGATGTTTTCGAAATAACAAATGGTATCTCAGTATATATTTTTACCAATTTCGTACTTTAACATACGAAATCTTGTATTTTAACTATTGGTATAGGAATATGTATACTAATATCTATATAAATGTTTCGATTTTTTTCATATTATAGATAAAG
>JAFGSP010000110.1 GCA_016934775.1 Candidatus Woesearchaeota archaeon
AAAAAGGCACCTATTGCTTGGGGAATTCGAATCTGGGGGGAGGGATTTGACTTTGAGTACAAGAAAAATCGGAACTTTTTGCTCTAAAGGGTTCCGGTTGTCTTGTGCTCTTTTTTTCTTTAAAATATCACTTTCTTTTCTTCCTGTTAATATATTCAATAAAGAAATAGGCAGCAGCCCCGAAGATGCTGAGGAAAAAGATGATCAGGAACCACGCTATTTTTGAAAAATGCCTTGTCTTCGGGATAACCATGCTGTGCACCAGCATCCACAGCCAGAACACGCCCATCAGGAAGCACAAAAGGAAAAACACAATGACGCTTACAACCATTGAAGTAGGCAGGGGAGCGGCATCCATATTATCCAGTATCTTATGCAGGTCTTCGTCTGTGATCTGCGGCATGCTTGGTGTTGTGAAAATATCCCCGTAAGAGTGCTCAAAATAAATAGTGCTGGCTACTGAATTAATAAGGAATGATGAATCTGCGTATACTTCCTTGAACTTAACCAAACTAGAAGCCTCTTCACTGTTTTCTATCAATGCCTTTACTCCGTTTAGCTCATTTATAGAATCATCAATCTCTGCAAGGGTTTCATCATAGCTAAAAGTCTTAGTCTCATTTAGTGAAACCGGAACAGCCATCTGGTAAGAGGTATAATTCTTGCTGTTTAAATACTCTTTAGACTGTTGTGCCAAGTAGATGTATGAATCCGCCAGCTCAGATATGTAATCCCTGTACTCATCCTTAACCTCGGTTTCCATTGAAGCATAATCCCCTTTCCTATAAGCCTCAACTGCATTATAGGCCTGAAGCGCAATATCTCCTCTCGATGTTTTTGGGATATCAAACAAGGTCTCGTTAAGCCCCTTATTGTAGTTGTCATAGATGTCAAAATACTCGCCTATCTCAGATGCGGTCAGCAGATTGTTCAGATCATATTCAAACGGGCTCTCAAAATGGTTTATCCACTCATTTTCATCCTCAAGCTTAAGAACTGACATCTCAACACTCACATTGATTTCAAGATTGTTGACATGCAGCCCATTAAAATTATAGACCGCGAAATCATTCATGCCTGTTATGCTGTCCTCCTTGAATTCTGTCAGGATATACGGTTCCTGGAGTGCGAAATTCGGCCTTTTCAGGCCCCAGGTGGGGTCAACAGGAATCCATCCATATTCTGGAACATAGAATTCTGCGTTTGCATGGGCTTCACTCTTATCTGTATGCACCCAGACCCCGATATATCTTGAAGGAATGCCCTGTGCCCTCGCCATCGCGACAAAGAGCTTTGCATAATCATCGCATATCCCCTGTCTTTTCTTCAGGGCGCCAACGGCACCTCCTGAAGGGGCCAGATCATAATTATAGTATATGTTCTCAGTAATCCAATCATAGAGTCTATATGCTTTCCAGAATATGTTTTTCTCGTCTCCTGCTATCTGCCCGGCCTGATTGATGATTGCAGGGTCATCTGATTCTATCCCGGGTTCAGGCTTCGTATATGCTTCAACCAATTCAGGGTCACTGTATCTGCTGAAACCCTGGACATCTAACCTTGGATAATAAGTTCTGCCGAAGATAATGCTCACATAAGTAATATTTATAATCACTGAATCATGTGGCCTGATCTCCCCGATTGTAAATTCGATATGGTCATTCTCATCCCCTTCCTTCAGTTCATACTCAAGATTATCCGGAAAAATATTCTCAAGCCTAGTATAGGTGTTGGGAAGATGGGTTTTGAATGATAATGTCGACAGGCTTATTTCTCTGGCAGCCACATCGCCAGTGTTATTGAATACAATCACTTTATTTACTCTGAACGGAAGCGATGAAGACATCTCATAAGGTATGCCTTTTGCATAGTCTGCTGTTTTCTCTTTGCCTTCCAATTCAAAAGTGAGGTCTTTTTCCAGGCACACACCTGATATGCTACATATCCCGTCCTTTCCGCCTTTCATTAAGATCTTGATATGCCCGAAGACAGGCCGTGAAGGCCTGAATATAATCCGGGTGTCGCTCTCAATGTATCCCTCGACAGGGAGGTTCTCTTCGTCTGTGACTATAAGCGTATTTTTGTTTAAGGTTGATGGGTCAATCACCCTGTTTGCTGAAAATAGGAACTCCTGCCTCGGAGAAGCGATGCACAAATCAGTAAACTCTGAATACTGCGTTGATTCTGTCATTGATGTTGTAAAATTAATTGAGTATTCTCCTGAGCGGGTCTGGCTTTTTACCTGATTGATCAATTCTGAGATATCGGGCCTGTTATCTTTTTTTGGGGTTGATTGCCTGTATGATTCTTCTTCTTTCTCTACTCGAAGATAATCTTCCTGGTTGATCTTGACGCAGGGCTCGACAAGGAAAATATCCAGTTTGCCTTTATCAACACCCTGAAGTATTTTCTCAGGCTGTTTAGGGATTGGATAGGATTCATTGACTTTCTTAAAATTGATTTCACTTAGTGTATACCCATTTTCATGAAGGGCAATTATTAGCTCCCCTTCAAGAACATCTCCTTTTGTCACATTGCCTGAAATCTTTCTCTTGCCCTGCATCTCATAGCCAAAATTATAGCCGTGGAACAGGAAAGTGTATTCGCCATCATCAAAGGCAGCCATCCGGATTTTGTAGGTGCCGTTGTGGATGCTCGGTATTATGATGAAATCAGGATCATTGGCTTTCTTCAAGGGGGTGCATATCGCATCATCATCGCACAATAATTCCTTTGTATCCGGGTCAACCCCGTACCTATGCCCAAGAGGA
>JAFGSP010000010.1 GCA_016934775.1 Candidatus Woesearchaeota archaeon
AGCTCCTTTCAGGAAGAAGTCCGAAAGGTATTGCTGCAGGTGCGCTATATGTTGCTTCAAGAATAATGAATGGGAAAAAGACCCAGGCAGAGATAGCAAAAGTAACTGATGTAACAGAAGTGACTGTCAGGAATACCTATAAGCAGTTCATAGATAATCTTGATTACTTGAACCGGGAGATGAAGGAAGCACAATCATATTAGGCAATAATCATTTGATGAAGCGCCACATCTCTTCAAGCATTTCGCTTGCAAAATAGCAGTAGCCTTTTTGCTTGTACATATGTTCGCCTGCTTTTCCATTGATATATGCTGCTTTTTTAGCAGATTCGAACAAGTCATTAGTCTGCGCTAAAAACCCTGCGCAGAGGCCAGCAAGTATATCTCCTGTGCCGCCTACTGTCATAGAATTGTTTCCAGTCTTATTTTGGTGCATCTTGTCCTTGCCGAAAATTAGGTCTTCTTTTCCTTTTAGAAGTATGATATTGTCGTTTATTGCATCCTGCATCTCTTTTATTTTTTGATCTTTTCCTGCTTTTGCTATTTCTGCTTTTGGTATTGTATTTTCTGTTAATATCTCGAATTCTTTAATATGCGGTGTAAATATTGCATTTACAACAAGAGATGCATTCGCCACTTTGATTGCATCTGCGTCAATGACTTTTGGCTTTTCAATGGACCTGATTATCTTATTGACAAAATCTTTTTTTATACCAAGCCCGTTTCCTATCAATATGCAGTCAAAATTCTCAGAAAGGGCGATTATCTCTTTTGCATGGGTGAGATCAAGCTCTTTACCTAAAAATTTTTTTGTGATGATATCAGGACAATAATTGTTTATAGTCCATGATACTTTTTCAGGAGCGCAGACCGTAACAATATCCACGCCTGTGCGCAGGGCTGCAATGCTTGCAAGAATGACTGCACCTGGATAATCCTCACTGCCACCTATAACAAGCACTTTTCCGTTCTGTCCTTTATGCTGCTTTCTTTTTAGGTTCATTCTGCTGCAACAATATCTCCAGCTATTTATTTTTTCTTATTTCCCTGCTTCTTGGTGTATCTGGCTTTTATTTTAGAATAGCTGAGCGGATTTTTTATCCTATCGCAAATACGGTCTGGGAAACATACCTGGAAATCCTGGTAGTATTTCCTGCAGTTGGGTGGGGGAAACCTTTTTTTCCGCTGCTTGTGGTAGCGGACATGCGACGTTATATTGACATCTCGTAAGGGATCTTTATTTTTGCTGTTCCATTCCAGGAGCAATTTTTCTATGTTGTCAGGCTGCCATCCGCTGCTTGCCAAAAAATTGGTAAGGATAAATAGCGACCTTTTTTTCCCATCTTCAAGCCCTTCCAGTATCTTTTGTATGCATGGTGGGAAAAGGATAGCGGGAACAGCGTCCTGGGGGATCTCATACTCTTTTTTTTCATCAAATGAGATATCATTATCACTTGTTACAGGCTTATAGTCAAATGCCTTAATGATGAGCTCTTTTCCTTCTCCAGGAATTGTTTTTGAGTCATCAAGAAATCTAAGATCATTTATTACTATCCTTTCAGGAGAAGCGGATTCCTTATCAAAGTCCATTATCTCTTCAGGAGAAATTACAACAGAAACCAGGCCGGATTTTTCATGCATGCTGTATGGGGACCTGAATAGGTGCCTTGAAGCGATTAGTATAGTATCGATCTGGATCACTGAAAAAGGATTGAACATATTTATCTCTTCAAATTCAGATCCTCCGCATCCTTCACAGCGTGTTTTTGAGTGTTCATAAAGGTTCATGATGGATCCGCATCCTTCGCAGACAGGGATTTTTTTCTTTTCTTTTGTTAGTACTCGCTTTTCACATTTTGGGCATACATACTCAAATTCGACTTCAAACAGATTCTGCCTTGGCTTTTTGCATATCTTGCATCTGGATTGGTAGGCAAGGTCTTTTGGATCGATATTGAGCTCTTGTGCAAGCTGAGAGAAAGAATATTCAAAGGTATTGTCAAAGATGATCTTTCCGTCTTGTTCTTTTATCAGGTTTTCTGTGATCTTTGTGATATAATCAAGAAGGTATTTGGTAATCCTCCTTGGGCCTTCCGGAAACCAGGTCCTGAGATAAATATCACCTATTTTTTTTGGGAAGGCCTTGAAAGGGACACCTATATGAAATCCTTTATTCCCTGAATATTTGAATGAGACAGACTTGATGCCGTGATCTCTTAACGCTCTTAAAAAAAAATGGGCTGTAAGCTTTGAGAATTCCCATATTGGAAAATCAATGTCAAGGACAAGATCCCATCCCTTTCTGAGCTCATCTTGTTCAGCCCTACCCATAGATGGGGAAAGAAGCAGAGGATCTGTCCACTTTTCTTCAGAGATATGAAAAGAGCTCACTCCCTTTTTGACAAGTTCTAAGACATCATTCGGATAGACTAAAATATCCGGCCTTTTCCCAAACCCGCTACCTGCAAACCTAAAACCTACTTCTCTATTTTTAGCGCTCCAACATATCGCTTCCTGGACATCCTTGCGCTTATAATAAAGGAGCTTTGCACTTAGCTCTTTTACCCCCATATGATTTTAAAATAGGGCTAAATTTAAATTGTTTTTTATTGGGTATGATATTTTTATTATTCTTCATCGTCAAATATTAAGAGTATAGTAATTATTTTTAAAGGACGAGCAAGGATTGATATAAACTTTTATATACTCTAAATTTATATTGGTTAGTATGAAAAGCCAACCAGGGATCTCAGTTGATATCATCATCCAATATTCCGGCGGGATTGTCCTTGTCAAAAGAAAGAATCCTCCTTTCGGATGGGCCTTGCCCGGCGGATTTGTGGAAGCAGGCGAATCCCTTGAAGAAGCTGCTGTAAGGGAAGCAAAAGAGGAGACCAACCTCAAGATTGATTTACAGAGGCAGCTCCATGCATATTCTGACCCAGGTAGGGATCCCAGGCAGCATGTCATAACAGTCGCATATATCGCAAAGGGGACTGGATACCTAATAGCTGGCGATGATGCTAAAGAAGCGGAAGTTTTCAAGATAAATGAACTGCCAAAACTGGTATTTGATCATGAAAAGATTTTAGCAGATGCGGAATTATATCTAGATGACTGAAATACAGGAACTTCTGGATGAGATAGACCGGTTGAGGACTTCCTGCAACCTGATAATAGTAGAAGGAAAAAAAGACCGGGCTGCCCTTTCTAGGCTTGAGATTACAAACATAAGAGAATTGAATAAGCCCATCTTCCAAGAAATTGAAGATATAGCCCAATCTGAAAAAGAGGTCGTGATATTGACAGATCTGGATAAAGAAGGCAAAAAGCTTTATGCAAAATTAAAATCAGGACTTTCAGAGCGTGGCGTCAAAATAGATGATAGATTCAGGGATTTTCTCTTCAAAAATACAAGCCTGACCCAGATCGAAGGTCTTACAAGTTATCTTTATAGTATCGGGGTAAAAAAAGAATTAGATAATGATCTTCATTAAGGCCGCATCCACCTGACTTCCCAATAAGTGGTGTCTCCTTCGTCGTCAACGCAGCCTATCAAGAGCCTTTTTCTAGTTGAATGTGCGACCCTGTTTTTTGAAGAGAATTCATGCCATGTCAACGTGGCGCCTTCATGCACTGGAAATACAACCCATTTTGCATGATCCTCTCCGGGTTTTATTCCTCGTTCATACACCCTGAAATCCGCGCCGAATTTCAAAGCAGTCTTAATTATGTATCCTCGGTTCCTTATGTCTTTGAATACGCAAAACCTTACCCAGATATTCGGCTCTTTTTTCTGGGCCTTTTTTAAGAACTCATCAAAGCTGAGCTTGTGGTTCCTCTTGTCAAAAAGCTCTATCCGTTCCTTTTCTAGAAGGTAAAGCCCTTCAATAAGGGAGAGATAGACCTTGCCTTTTTCTATTATCCCAAACCTGCTCTGGTTGAACAATTCTCTTGCTTCATCACTGTCTTCAGTGACAATCCGTTCTTGGTAAAAGACAGTCTTGACCTTTATCTTTGCAGATTCTTCTGTCTCTTTTTGAGCCTCCTCTTTTTTGGGCTCTTTTTTTTGTTTCGGCATAAGGGTTAGGAAAGTGAGTCGCATTAAAAATATTTCTGAATATCAGCTATCATCATATTTCCGTTGATATATGTATGTCATTCCATGCTTTTCCACAGAGCTCGTCTTTTAGAAATATTTAAATAGGATGCTCCTATGTAATAGGATGATATGTTTAAGACAAATGTAGATCAGATTCTTGATATCCTGAAAGCAAACCCCGAGATATCAGTAGCTGATATATCAAAAAAGATCGGGATTTCTGCTGAAGCTGTACAGAATTCAGCAAAGATAATGGAAGAAGAGGGTATATTGAAGGTTGAATATAAATTCATGAAGCCTTATCTTGTCCTTGAGGAAAAAGGCAAGAAAAAGGCAAAAGAGATTGATAAGGAAGATCTTCCACCTGCCATGAAGGTAAATGACAATCTTCTTGAAAAACAGATAATCCCAAAAGAGGAAGACTCACAGGAAAAAGAATATTCGATGCTTTCCGGGACTGAGATTGAGACAAATGCTCCGATCCAGGATTATGAAAGTTCTCAAGATAAATCAAAAATCCAAGCAGATCAGCAAAACCCAAAACCTCCTGTCCAGGATTATACTGAATTG
>JAFGSP010000111.1 GCA_016934775.1 Candidatus Woesearchaeota archaeon
ATAAAAAAAGGGAACCTGAAAAAATATGGAAATGTTTTTATAGCCCCTTGATGCACATATTTCTATGGTTAAGCTTGCTTTCCAATTTATACTGTTAATATTCTGCATGAACCTTGTTAGTGCTGCGACAATATACGGGAGTGTCTATGACCTTTCTTTGAATAAAGTGAGCAATGCTATTGTAGAGGTCGACTCAAATCCAAGGCAGAGAATAGTTGCAGAATCAGGAGATTATGAGTTTGAGATACAAGAAGGAGAGTATAGGATAACTGCGTTTGCACAGGACAGCAACCAGAGGATGTCAGCCGAAGAGAATATTTCAATAGTTGATGAGGGCGTATATGCCATAGACCTTTTCTTATATCCTGTTTTTGATGAAGAAAATGAATTGTATAATGATTTTGAAATAGATTTTGATTTGCTTTATTCAGACACAGAAAATCTTAGTCTGTTTTGGCTGTTATTTCCTTTGGCAGCATTGATGTCTGTCTTTTTGGTAATACTTGTCAGAGTAAATACCGGGCTCATTAAGCATGAACTTGAAAAGGAGATCGAATTTGTCGATGACCAGGCAGGAAGACTTCTTAGCTTGTTGAAGCAGAATCATGGAAGAATGACCCAGAAAGACATAAGAAAAGAATTTCCCTTATCAGAGGCAAAGATAAGCCTGCTGATAGCTGAGCTTGAGTCTCTTGGCAAAATAAAAAAAATAAAAAAAGGCAGGGGGAACATCATTTTACTCAAAAAATAACAAAAATTCATACCAATTATTTGATAAAATTTATATACGCAAATCACAGAGGTGTAATATATGAAAAAAAAATCACAAATAACAATCTACGTAATTCTGGGGATTCTTTTGGTTTTCCTTATCGCTGTCGGAGCTTATTATGCAGCTAATTCCGCAAGGATTCTTGTTTTTTCTGAACAAAAAGAAGAAGCATTTTCAGATGTCTCCCAGGATACACTTAATGGAGCAATGGATAATTGCATTAGGACGTTTGTATTTTCGTCGATTGATGAGTTTGGTTTTTGCGATACAGAATCAGAGTATGAGCAACAGATACTCGGGAACCTGTCAAGATGCATGAATTTTGATTTTTACAGGGCTCAGAATTTTCATGTGATAGCCAAAGAAAAGCCTGATGAAGTGAATGTAGATATAAACGGAGACAGGATATCAGTGAATGTGAAATATCCTATCCTGATGGCAAAATCTGATAAGAGAATGAGATTTGAAGAGAGGACATTCACTTTTCCACTGGATAATTCGGTTTCTCTGCAGCTTGATTCTGATTCCAGGACAACAAAAGACTTTGTCCTTATCTCAAGAGATAATGACCTTGAGCTTGAGATTCCGAAAGGCACAAGAGTGACAAGCAGCAAGGGAGTCCCTGAAGATATTTCAGTTAAGATAATGCAGGTTTGCCCGCATAACCCAGGCATCCTGGGAAGAGTAAAATACAATTTTACCCCTGATGAATTATATTTTGAGCCTGATGCTTATATCACTATAAAATATGAAGATACTGATATTGCGAAGCACGCATCAGAAGAAAGATTCAAATTGGCATACCTCAATGGGACTTATTGGGAGAAAATACCTAGTTCAGCAGACACAGAGAGAAACCTGATTAAAGGCTCTGTAAGCCATCTATCTCAGTGGGCAGGCATATGCGAGGGAACAAACAAATACGGCATCCAGATATTTCTCCAGGATGTTGTAGGTATGAAGGATCCTACAGGAGAGCTCCGTGACAAGTATATTGAGACAGAGATTGCCTGTGCAAGCGGGTTTATAGGCCAATGCGGTTTTGCCAGGATAATCACTTACCTTAATTCAGGCCAGAAAGGGCAGGAGAATTTCTACAAGACTATGTTTGATAAGATGTATGAATACCAGATGATACCTGTGCTGAGCGTAAAAGATATGCCTCCGGGAGGGGTGGAGGAGGTGACATGGTTCCATCCTGGGCTGTGCAAGGGAGAGAATGACGGATCATCTTTTGCGCCAAGCTTTTGCAAAGATCTTTATCTTAACAGCCAATGGCCGGGCCTTTGCGCAGGATATTCAGCAGATTGCTTTTACGGAGAAAATGCAGATGGTACAAGCAAGCCCCAATATGATTATTCTGATTCAGCGCAGAGGCTCAAGGACCTGCTTAATACAGTGCATGCTGACAAGCCAGACTGGCCGATGTATATTGAGATAGGCAATGAGCCTAATCTTGGCTATGAATGGAACGGGATTTCTCTTACTGATTATGAGATTTCAGAGTATGCCAGGTATTTTGTCGAGATGGCCCGCGCCATAAGATCACTAGGACATTCAGATTCTATAAGGATTATGCCTGCCGGATTGGCTCCGGGTCTAGGAGCGACAGAATGCGCCCTTGACCCTAAGATAGCCAAGCAGGTCCATGAAAGAGATGGGACAAGCCCGCCGCCATGCCTGGATAATATCAGGGTTACTTCAGACCCAAATTTCTATTCTGGATTCTGCGAAGATTTGGGCCAGGATGTTGTTGTGGATAATAAGAATTTGTGTACGCCAAGTTTCGATGAACCTGATTCAGATTTATGTGAAGACACTTGTGATCCTGGAGATGATGAATGCGCAACAGATCTTGAAGCATGCAACTGCGGGAACAGCAAGAGATTCTCAGACTATTATGAAGAATGGTACAATGCTTATAAGAGCAGATCTCCAGGAATATTCGAGGGAAAAAGCATCCAGTTTACTGATGATCCCTGCGGGGATGTCCATGCAGCAGAAGACGTAAGAGATATTATTAAGGGGACATTCGGCACAAACTGCTATTTCAAGAAAGTCAACATTGGTTCAGAAGAATATCTCAGGAAGATGTTTGAATCTCCTTATGGAAGCCAGATGTGCGAGCTTACGGATTATTATGCAGACCACCCCTTCCCAAGCATTGATAATATGCAGTATCCATCAGGACCTTATCCATATGGGGCGCATGCATATCAGCAGAGATTTGAAATAGCAAAATCTTACTGCAGCAAGCTTGCTCAGAACGACTGCACAATGCCAGACTACGGAGATAATGACGGTGATACAATAATAGATATTGAAGATAATTGTCCGAATGATGCAAACACAGGCCAGGAAGACTGGGACAAGGACAGCACTGGTGATGCCTGCGATGATTCTGACCAGGACTCTGTGCCTGATTCTGAAGATATATGTCCAATGAATGCATCAATCATGACAGGAGATGATATTCACCAGCAGGATGGCTGGCAGGATTCAGACAAAGACGGATGGGCGGAGATCTGTGATAACTGCCCGGAAATAGCCAATCACGACCAGCTTGACCTGAACCTTAATGGCATAGGCGATGCCTGTGAAGAGGATATTGATGGCGATGGCATACCAAACACAGGTTATGATATTGCCTGTGGTCCTTCAGAGACAGAGGCTTGCATTGATAATTGTCCATATGACTCTAATCCAGGTCAGCAGGATTCCGATGAAGACTTTGTCGGGGATGTATGCGATAACTGTCCTGATAAAAATAATACAGGCCAGGAGGACTGGGACAAGGACAGCATAGGCGACGCATGCGACGATTCAGACAGTGATGGTTTCACTGATGATATAGATTACTGTCCTGAGACACCAAGCTCAGGAAATACAAAAGACATATGTTCAGCGGAAAATCTTTGCGAGGGCCGGATATTCCTTACCGAAGTCGGCTGGTCATACGCTGAAAGAGACAGATCTGAATCACAGAGAAAATACATTGAAAGCTATACTAATGAAATGGATAAGGCATATGATTACTACACAAATGATCCGAATGTCCAGGGAGTCACGCCATTCCATCTGTGGATAGATGATAAAAATGAATGGGTGCATTACAGCTGGGTAAGTGACATGTGCATAGATGAGTTCAAGGAATACGGCATAGCTTGTGTCGGGAAAGAAGTGTATAATGTCGTTGGCGATATAGTTGATCCGCCGACTAGCTGTACGGATGTATCTCAGAATACCACATAATGATATTTTTCTTTTTACATTGTATTCTATAGAAACGTTTAAATACTACTCGCACTAGGAAGGATAATATGAAAAAGAGGGGCCAGGTTACCTTGTTTGTGGTTATTGGTATTGTTGTCCTTATAATAGCCGGCCTGATCATATATTTTGTCAATAGGAATGCAAGAGAGCAATTATCAGGGAATGAGATAGATACAAAAGTGTTGTCGCCTATCAAATCATATGTAGAGCAGTGCATACACCAGACAGCAAAGGATGCCCTTGTCAAGATGGGACAGCAGGGCAGGCTGTACTCTGATGTCAACCTAGTGTCTGATAAGAACAGCATCGCGTTTTTTTACTACAAGGGCCAGGGCTTTTTTCCTACATCGATGACAACCATGGAAGAAGACGTTTCCAGATATATCAAAGAGAACCTTGGAAGCTGTACAGGAAATTATGATTTCATAACTTATGATATTGAAGATGACTTTGCTAAGATGATGGTCTCTACTAATTTCAATCAGGATAAGATGGAAATAGATGTTTTTTTCCCTATCACAGTGAGTGTGGGGAATACAGAGACCGCGATAACAGATTTCAATGCTGAAGTCGATATCAGCTATCCTGGAATATATGAAGTTTCAAGAGAGATTTACAAGAGAACAAAATCAGATCCTGAATGGGTCGATGTTGATTACTTATCATCAGTGCCCTATAAAGTGAGACTGCTTAAGGTCTCAGAAGACACAATAATATATGAGCTTACAGATGATGACGGCCTGGATGATGTAGCTTATGTTTATAGATTTGCTGTTAAGTACACGTTGTGATAAAAATGGAAACAAAACCTATTTTGATTTACTTTGTGATGATACTTATTGTATCATCTTTTTCATTGGCAGCCAACCCCTATAGTGGGATTGAAGAGACAATAAATGCCTATCTTCAGGACAATGGCGTGGTGGTGAATGAAGCAGGAGACAAATATCTCCAGGTTCATTTTGATGATTCCACCAATAGTCTTGGTGAGGGATTTGCTGTTTATGGGAACGATAAGCTGTCTATAGAACTCAATTCAAAGGTCCTGAACCTGGATCTGTCTTCTTTTGTGGAGAACAAAGAGCAGCTGATGGAACTGGCTGAGGACACGCGGCCTACAGAGATTCTCATCAAAGCCACAGGAGAGAGCAATCTGGAGCTGAAATCTCCAATTATCATACTTTCAAGATTTTACAATCCGGAGATGCCGGACAACCTTGACAAGATAATCCAGGTCATAGCAATAGATGATGCTGTTCCTACAACAATATATTTTGATGCCAGCGATATGGCAGAACAGGGAACAAACCCGATGGAAAGCCATGAATCAAGGGTGCTGATAGTTGAGCATTATCATCCTGATAAGGACATTACTGATTCTTCAAGGGAATCAGGAGTAGTGGAAAAAAGACTTGCAGCAGTCTCAAACAACAGGGCTGACCTCATAATCTTTAACGGAGATGTGGGTGTGAAATCCACTGCTGAAGGCACTGTTAAAGTCGCAGTTAGCACACTTCTAAAAGATGAGGCCGGCGACCTGGAAGAGCACAGAGAGATTGATTTTACAGATTCAGGGGATGACAGGAAAGGAGTCATAGAAATAATCACCGAGAGAGTCTCAGAAAGTGTTGTTAAGCTGGTGGTTGATTTTTTCAAAACATTTTCATATGATGTCCTGAGGGACAGGTTTTTTAAGGTTGATACAGAGCGTCAGCCGGTAGAAGTCATTTACGATTCAGGAGCTACCTGGTCAGAAGAATTGCCTGATTCTGGTTTTTCAGATGAGATACAGGCAGAAGACTGCGATGCAGAAGGCCTCTGCATACTGGAATATGAAAACCAGGGAGATACAAACATTGAGTGTTTCTGCACACTTCTTAATGGGATATACGCTTACAGGAACGAGGATAATGAGCTATGTGATATCCCTAAAAACCCAGAAGTTGAAGGATGTGTCCAGGATAATCTGTGCGCACCTTATACATGCGATTCTGATGAGACAGATCCGGATTGCGATTATGAGCTTTCAGATGAAGACTGGTCTTTTTCCTGCTGCGACGGCACAAAAGACTGTGAGACCGATGAGACAGCCTCAGACGGCACATGCTCAAAGATAGGTTTTATGGTGTTGCCGATTTATGGTGACCAATACACAAATATCATGACCGTCAAGCGATTTTCCGGTCAGGGCGGAACTGTGCTGTTATTGGCATTGGGCTTAGGCGATGACCAGGTTGACCAGGCAGTTGCAGGGATAGACAGGGCAACTAGCCTTAACATGAAACCAGTCCTTAGGATACTCGGAGAGGCCTGGGATAAGTCTCCTGCACCTACAGCTGATGAGATGGCTGATTTCATAGTCAAGGTAAAAGAACAAAGCAATCTTAAATATGTCCAGGTGTGGAATGAGCCTCATGTCCTATACGACGGAGGATCAGAGAATTTTTACGACAGCGGTAGCTTATATGCACAATATGTCATAGATGTCAAAAACTCTCTAAAATCAAAATTATCAGCAGCTGGTTATTCAGAAGACGCAGTTAAGATTGTTTCGGCCCATATTTCTGGAGGATCAGAAGTTGATTTTGGTGGTGGAGTAAGGAAAGACGGGTATCAATATTCACAAGAAACATATGATACATCAGGATTCCTTGATGCGATCGATTATTTTGCATATCATGCTTATTCCGATATCTCTTACGGATCTCCAATTACAGAGGAAGTAGGTACCTGTGTAGAAGGAGATGAAGTCCTTATTGAAGAATATAAGCCAAAAGTATGTGCTGAAGGAATCCTGGGATACAGGTACCATCTGAACGAGATAATGAAACGGACAGGAACTGTCCCGAAAGTGTTCCTTACAGAATTTGGATACAGGGACATTAACAGGAGAAGAGAACAGGGCAGTGCTGATTACAGCACAGCCAGAGATTATCTTGTTGAGGCAATTGGGTTAATTCAGAATGACCCTTATGTAGAGGGCGCCCAAATCTTTTTGTTGAACGGCCTTGATGAATTCTGGTATGGGGATAGCTGGATAGATGTTGAGCTTGAGCCACTGCCTCATCTCGTTGAAGTAAGTGATTTAGCATGCGGCGGATTTGACACTTATTCAGGAGAGTCTTCAATTCCAGACAGGACATCTGAATCCTATTGTGATGAGAATGATTTTGCATTCCATCCTGATATTGAAGGCATGAACGTGACAGATGCTGAATATGGGGATAATGAATGCATATGGCAGAGCGTTACAAAGATACTTAGCTGTAATGAGATCCAGGAGCAGGGTCTGTCAGAAGGAAAATTATATGTCAGGGTATATAATGAGCAGGGCTCACCAATAACCTCTGAAGTAACTGTGAACTTCAACAGCAGACCTCAGGTCACATCAGTATTGGAGGACTATCCTGTGTGCAATGATGTGCTAGATAAGTATGATACGCAAGGAGACGGCTTTGCTGTTTTTGAATTTGAAGAATATGAGATCCAGGAATTGCTGATGCATAATCCTGATTCAAGTGATTATAATTATGATTCAGATGTGCTCTCTTTCAGTATTGCAGATTATCCAAATACAGATTGTGATGGAGACGGTGCAGAACTGCCGCAATCCCTGTATGTCAGGTTTGGGATAGTATGCAGCAGTTAGGGTATAGAAAAACAAGATTAAGATTGTTTTCTTAGTTTTCTTCTTTTCAATTCCTGTTCAAACCAGGTTTCCCATTCTTTATATATTTGTTCATGATCTAACTTTCCTGTTTTTTTCTTTACAGTCTCATTGCAGATGTGGTACATATCATTGCAAAGTATAACAAAAGGAGCTTCGAGCATATCATCATCTTTTAATTCTATGGCTTTCTTGACAAGTGTCTCTTTGTATTTTGCTCTTGCCAGGATGTCCTGCCATACAGCATCCCAGTTTCCTGCAAAATCAGCTATTTTTCCAGCTATAGTCTTGAGGACTTCTGATTCCCCGTTTATCAGGTCCAGGGTCGGCACAAGCTCATCTTTTTGCGCATCGTATTTCATAAGGTCAAGGAATCCGTTCTCAAGCAGAGGATCTTCTTCCCAGGTCTTCTGCACTTCTGTTATCTGGGTAACTCTCCTGTATTTGTGGAGGCCGTCTGCTGATTTTATGGGCGTGGCAACAAGTATTATGTCTGTGGCCTTGAAGCTTGTCTTCGGGACGCCTATGTCATTCACGACCCTGTCATATAGTCCGTAAGGAGAGTCTGCATGGATAGTGCCAGCAACAACATTGGCAGCTGCTCCGACTCTCATTGCCTCATACAAGGCGATAGCTTCTTTGCTTCTGACTTCGCCTACAATCAGGGATGAATCTCCTAATCTGAGTGTTGCCCTTATGCCGATGGAAGCATCAACCTCACTCCCTGTTTGTGTGAGCGAAGAAGCAACTTTCATTGACTGGATGTTGAAGCCTAGGTCACGCAGTTGCGGAACTGGCAATTCAAGAGTGTCTTCAATTGTGATTATCCTGAACCTCCTCATAATCTCAACAATTATTGAAGAGAGAAAACTGCTCTTTCCGCTGCTTCTTGTACCGCAGACCATCATTGTCCTGGTGCCATCCACCAGAAAACTTATAAGGCCGGCTGCAAGAGGATTGATCATCCTGTATTTAATGAATAGAGGAAGAGTCCATGGTTTGTCCCTATGCCTCCTGAAAGAGAACGCAAGACCTGTCGGATTCAATGGCGGATTGATGGCAGATACCCTTGTAGAAGCTCCCGGCAGCTCGAGCTCTGTGTCAAGTATAGGATTAGCCTCATCGAGCGGCCTGCCTGAGATCATCCTTAACTTAGATGCCCAGCTCTCAGCTTCCTGGGGAGTTGGAATAATGTTTGTGAAGCAGTCATCATGACTGCCATGAACAATAAATATAGGGATACGGCCCATAGGGCTGTTAATAGAGATGTCCTGGATATTCTCATCCTGAAGGAGCACTTCTATAAGTCCGAATCCTACAGTGTACCTCACAAGAATCTGCGTGAGCTCTTCAACATCTTTTTCTCTTAATGGAATTTTTCTATATGTGGCGAGCTCTTCAATAAGGTCTTTTCCGACATTCAGGAACACATCTCTCATCCGTCTAGGATCTACAAAATCTGACCTCTTTGGCTTATGCTCTGCCATGATGTTTCTTGCAGTGTCAAGCAGCTCATATTTTTCCTCGCTGAGCTTGAATTCAGGAGGGTTGATATGAAACAGAGTCTGGACATTATCTCGAAGCTTGAAAACAGTAACCTCAGTATCTTCACCGATAGTATAACTATCTATCTCTTCCCCGTTTTTTGGATATGCTGCCATTAATTTAGTGTACATAAAATCCGGCTTGATCGTCGGGTTGAAGATCCTCCGGTAGACAGATCTGTCTTCAAGGTCATATCCTGCGAGGTGAGGCCTGGCAAGGATGACTAGTTTTGTATTGTCTAATATGTTGATAAGATAATCAAGGACTTCAATATATTTTGTGAGGCAGAACCTGCTGTTTTCTGAGGTGCTCTTATCCAGCAGAATTGTTTCTCTTCTTTTTATTCTCCTTAATTCCACAAAAGCCCCAAGCGGGTCTTTCAGCAGCAGGTTGGATATCACATCCTTCAGCTGGGTATACCAAGCCTGGGCAAGCCTCTGGCATTTTCCGAAACTTAATCCGGAGACACTGAACCTCTCCTTTTCTCTTGTCAGATGGGCATAGATCTTTGCGATTTCCTCAAGAAGAAGAGTCTGCTGGTAATCATATTCATATTCACGTTTCTGGAAAAAGACAATCTTTGTAATACCTGATGATCCAGCCATCTTTTCAAGTACCCTGGACATTGTAAAATCATTATCTTCGATAGAAGGGATATGGGGGCTGTTAGTGAAATCCGCTCTAAGTATTGTCTCTTCTCCTACTCTATCAATACTGAATTCAATGTCTTTATTCGCTGCAGAATCTGGCATTTTTGTTCAAATAATTTTATATACGGGTCTATATTATCCTATAATATAAATAAATTGCTCTTTTGATTTATACGATAAAATGGCAGACGCAAAAGTTCCTGAACAGAAAAAGCCTGAAGATCCAAATAAAAAGAAAGAGCCTCCTAAACCACATCCACAGCCCAAAGAGCAGGCGTTGCCGGCTCCTGTTGCGAACCAGATAGATGAGTTGATGAGGAGGATAAGGCAGCTTGAGGAAAGATATTCTGCATTGAGAAAGAAAAGCCAGTTCAATGAGCAGAACATGCTTAAGGATTCCAAGAGTTTGTTTGAGGAGATAAGCGTCCTCAACCAGACAATTGCGGAGCTGAAGCAGGATCTTTCAGAGATTTATGAAAAACTAGAGAAACTAACAAAAGAAGTTGAAGGAGCAGTCAAGAAAACAGAATTTAGTATTCTTTCTAAATATATTGATTTCTGGCAGCCGGTGAATTTCCTTACAAGAGCTGAAGCAGAGAAGATGCTTGATGAGTTCAGAAACAAGTGATACTTGAGATGGACATGAAATAACGAAAGTTATTTATATCTTATTTATCTTAGATTTGCTTATGGCTCAAGGCTCACCAATAAACGATATACTTCAGATGAGGCAACAAGGTCTTTCTAACAACCAGATAATACAGAACCTTCAGAGGCATGGCTACAGCAATACCCAGATTTTTGATGCCATGAATCAGGCAGACACAAAGATGGCAGTAGAAGGAGGCCCGAATTTCCAGCAATTTTCATCACCTAATCAAGACTCTCCTGAATTATTTACACAGCCTCCGCTCAATAATGATTCTGGAATGACCGGACATTCAATGCAATCAGACCAGCCTCATCCTTCTTCAGGAGGAGAATCTTTTCAGACAGACCAGGTCAAAATAGAGGAATTAGTAGAGGCGATAATTGAAGAGAAATGGGTCGAATTGGCAAAGGATGTTAACAGGATTGTTGAATGGAAGAACAAGATTGAGAACAAGATTACAGAGATTGAGATAAACCTGAATAATCTAAAAGATAGTTTTTCAGACCTTAATAAGGCTGTTTTAAGCAAGATAAATGATTATGACAAGCACATTCTTGAAGTGGGCTCTGATGTGAAGGCCATGGAAAAGGTCTTCTCAAAAGTACTGCCTGTTTTTACAGAAAATGTCAATGAATTGTCAAGGATAGCAAATAAGATTAAGCAAAAAGAAGGTGGAGGATAATCAGAATGAAGTCTAATAATAGAATATTCCAGACAAAAAAAGCTCAGCTTGCAGTAGAGACACTGCTTATTTACGGAATTGCGTTGCTGGTAGTGATGGGAGCTGTTTTTGCGCTTATCCAGTTTGGAGTTCTTGATCTCGGCTCTATGTTGCCGGACCAATGCGACCTGGGTGAATTTAGCTGTGAGAATTACGTTGTCAAACCTGATCTTGTTCAGCTTGAGCTTAGAAATAATCTTCCAAAGAACCTTGAGAACATGACTGTAAATATTGAAGGCACAGGAGACAATGAAGGGTTATGGAACTGTGATCCTGCTGTCTATACAGATCTGGTTGTAAAGGGAGAAGTGACAAATCCTCCAGTAGAGATAACCTGTGACATTAAAGTTCCGAAAGGAAAGAAGATAGAAGGAGTTGTCTATATAGAGGCCAAACTCATAGGCTCAAATATCCTGAAATCTATCCAGGGTAAGATAAGGACGTCAGTATCATAAAATATTGAATAGAGTTATTCTATTAATTTTTTATTTCCCAAACCTTCTCTTCCTGCTAGAATACTCAGCAATGCAGGCAACAAAGTCTTCTTTCTCTAATTCAGGCCACATCTTATCAAGGAAGATGAACTCAGAATACGCTCCCTGGAACGCAAGGAAATTAGAGCTTCTTTTTTCACCGCCAGTCCTTATTATGAGATCAGGGTCAGAATCCAAGTAAAGGTTGTCCCTGAATACTTCTTCATTTATAGACTCAATGTCCAGCTCTCCGCTTTTGACTTTTTCAGCGATTTTTCTTGCAGCATCGATAACTTCTTCTTTACCGCCATATGCCATAGCAAAATTAATAGTATATTCATCATTGTCTTTTGTTAGTTCCATTATCTCATATAATTTATCTCTTACTCTCTCTGGGAACATCCATAGCCTTCCTATTACGTTTATTTTGATTTTTTCAGTGAAAAGCCTTTTATCATTTTTCAATTTATTGAAATTTTCAAGGAAGATGTCCATCAGATAATTAAACTCTTCTTTTGGCCTGTTGAAGTTCTGGACTGAAAAAGTGTATAATGTTAATTCTCTGATATCATATTCCTGGCACCATTCCAGGACTTTCTCAAGCTTATCGCTGCCCCATTCATGCCCTTTCCATGGTTTTAATAGAAGTTTTTTTGCGAATCTCCTGTTGCCGTCCATGATTATGCCAAGATGTTTTGGTACATTCTTATATCTCATTATCTGAAGAAAAAATGACTGATTATTTAAAAATTTTTATTTGTCTAATTTCATAATCTTTATAAAGCCACTTAATATTCCCTTCACTAATTATGTAAATGGGTCCTCTTTCGAGACGCTCATTTGAGTTTCAATGATTCAGAGACACTCTTACATAATCCAGCCCGCCGCGAGAGTACCTTGGGGAGCATACGGGATTCCAAGCTATGAACCCGGGAGTTA
>JAFGSP010000112.1 GCA_016934775.1 Candidatus Woesearchaeota archaeon
AAGGGACAGAAAGACCATTATACATGTACATATCAATGGCAGACCTTGTGTTAGCATCATCAATAATGTCATCAATACATATAACTACCTTGCCGCTTAAGTCCTTAATAGGATGTCCGTTGCCAAGTCCATGGAGATAGTGCAGAGGCTCAACAATTCTGAAAGGCTGCGCTTTAGTGCTTTTTCTGGTAACTATCCTCAATGCAGCTTTACTGTAGTATCCATCTGGATTAATAACCTTACTTAGAAGGAGCATATCTATTTCTCCGCATAGGTCATCATAAGCTGTCCTTCCCCCAATATCTACAGATGCCAGCATTACTTCCTTCACATCAGGAAGTTTTTTGGCATTATCAATCGCAAGAAGGATATCTTTTGCCAGTTGCCCTACCACATTACTTATCAGCCAATGGTCCGCAATTCCCGCAGAGTACAGCTTATCAGAACTCACACCATCAATGGGTTCAGGGTATTTTATCTCAGTTTCCAAAGAGGGGAATCTTTCTTTAGTCTGGTCTTTTTTTAGGTCATCTTCCGAAACAACTATAATACAATGATTCTTGGTCATGCTATCGCCCTTAATGTTCCAGAGCAGAGTTATCTTATATTTAAATACACTAGTCTGACCTGATTTTCCATCGTTAATTATTTAAATCACCTGTATTTCCATCAAGGAATGGCAAAAGATGTTCCCACAAGCGTGAGAAGATTCGGATCCAGGTACGGCAGGAGAGTCAGGTTAAGATTCGGAGAGCTAGAGCAGGAGCAGCGCTCGCTGCACAAGTGCCCGTATTGCAGGACAAAACAGGCAAAAAGAGTCTCTGTCGGGATATGGCAGTGCAAGAAATGCAACGCCAAGTTTACAGGAAAAGCTTATACTGTATAAACAGTCTATGAGTCTATAAAATGGTATTGTACAAGTGCTTTCAATGTAACAGGGAAATAGATTCCCAGATGCTAAGGAAGAGAGTCAGGTGTGTCTATTGCGGTTCAAAGCTGTTGTATAAGCCTCGCACCACAATAACCAAAGTTAAGGCAAGATGATTGCTTGCAGATTGGTCTTCACAGAAAACGTTGAAGAGTTACACAAGATATTCCTATCTGAGAAACTGAACTCAGATAGGGCGGAATGCAGGATTGAGAAGGGCAAGACCCTTGTTTTTGAAATCAATGCGAAAGACCCTGTAAGCATGAAAGCATTCATGAACTCAATTCTCAACATAGTACAGACATATGAAAAGGTCAAAAATGGATGAAGAAACAAAAGAGAAAATAACTCAGCTGCAGAACCTGGAGCAGAACATAAATGGCCTTATTGCCCAGAAGCAGCAGTTCCAGTCCCAGGACCTTGAAATAGATAATGCATTATCACAGCTGGATTCAGGAGACAAGGTTTTTAGGATTATTGGGAATATCATGGTTAGTTCTAAAAAAGACAAGGTCAGGCAGGAGCTCAATGAAAAAAAAGAGATTATTGGGCTCAGGCTGAAATCTTTTGACAAGCAGGAAGAGAAGCTCCGTGATAAGGCTGCAGAGATCCAGCAGGAAGTCATGAAGGAAATGAAAAAAGAGTGATTAAAATGACAGAAGAAAAAATCAAGAGCATCATAGATGTAATGTCAGAGCTTCTTGAAGATAATACAGTGCCAAGAAATGTTAAGAACAAGATCCAGAGTATAATTGATTTCCTTAATGAAGATACAGAGCTTTCTTTGAGAATCAACAAAGCTCTTAATATTCTTGATGAGATTTCTGATGATAACAATATCCAGCCATATACAAGGACACAGATATGGAATATAGCATCAGTTCTTGAATCGTTTGCTTAGAAAATCTAATGACTAATCAGTCTTTCTTTTTCTTTTGTTTGGTAATCTTTATCTCTGATTTTGCAAGAGCTGAATTAGGCACAAAAAGCAGATCTCCTTTCTTAGTTTCAATCTTTGCATGAAAAAGGTCAATGTGCACGAGAGTCCCTTTTATTCCCAGGGTCTCAATGGGAGAGCCTTCTTTCAGCCCGGGCTTCCTGTATAAATATATGCCAGCCAGCAAGTTCGGAAGGAAATCCCTTATAGCCAGGAATAAGGATATCAATAATATGATAATCAGAGTAGCAGACAGCAGGTAAAGTATGAAATTCGCTATCCCAAGCTGCTCCAGTGCAGCGACAAGCGAAAGGAAATATATCGATATAGAAAGAATATTGCTTATCAGGTGGTCTGCGTTTATCTTGATTCCGGTGGATGTCTTGATGAACTTATTTATCTCAATTTCCTTGAGCATCTTATAAAGCACTCTGCCAAGCAGTTTTCCCAATACAAATCCAGAAAGGAATATCACAATAGCGATGCTGAGCTTTATGAGTGTATCGCTCAGAGAATCTATGATATATCTGATTGTAGGATACACTACCCCCGGTTGGAATAACATAAGACAAGGGGATTCGATTTAATTTAAAATCTTATTGGTTTTCCAAAAAATACTGCTTAAAATGCTACTATTTTCTGCCTTGTTTTTAGGCAACCTATAAATACTATCTCATTTTTTATTGTGATATGGATGAGCGTGAGAAATACATTGAAGCAGGAAGGATAGCATCAACAGCGCTTCATTATGGAGAAAGCCTTGTTAAGATTGGAGGGTCTCTTCTTGAAGTGACAGACAAGATTGAGCAGAAAATCCTTGATATGAATGGAGAGTTTGCGTTTCCTCCTCAGATTTCTTTGAATGAGATAGCTGCTCATTACTGCGCTCATCCTGACGACGGGATTGAGTTCAAAGAAGGCGATCTTGTGAAGATTGACGTTGGTGTGATGATCGATGGTTATATCGGAGATAATGCATTAACAGTTGATCTGGGAGATAATGAGAAACTAGTGAAAGCATCTAGGGTTGCTTTGAACAATGCAATAAAGCTTGTTGAGCCAGGTGCCACATTGTCAGAGATCGGCAGGACGATCCATGATACGATTGTTAAGTTCGGATATGCTCCTGTCAGGAATCTTTCAGGGCACGGGCTTTCCCAGTATGTATTCCATGATAAGCCGAGCATTCCTAATTTTGACACAGGAGACAAGACAAAGCTCAGGAGAGGCCAGGTAATAGCAATTGAGCCTTTTGCATCTACAGGCTCTGGTGTCATCTTTGAGAGTTCTCCCGCAAACATCTATTCTGTGATAGGACAGAAGCCGATGAGAAACCCTATAACAAGAGATGTGCTCAAAGAGATAAGTAAATACAAGAACATGCCGTTCACAACAAGATGGCTCACCCGTAAGTTCCATCCCGGAAAGGTGAATTTTGCCCTTAGAGAACTGGAGCATTACAGGATAATAACTTCATTTCCGCCGCTGCCTGATTCAGGAAACGGTCTGGTCAGCCAGGCAGAACATACTATGATCGTGGATGATGATCCTATTGTGACGACAAAGAATGGTTAAGTGTAGTCTTCTTCTATATTATACATCCAATGGTCTCTTTTTCCGAAGCGGGGACGGATATAATGTGTTGGAGGATATCTGTCTTTTGGGTTGTAGTGAGTCCTTCTTGGATCTATATATGAACAGGAACTGATTATTTCTTGAGGTAAGCCTGTTGTAATCATTTCGAGAGTTGGCCCTATTGTCTCGGTTTCCCAATTTTCAATAGAAATTACTTGAATGGGGCGACTTACTAACCACACCATGGTCTAAGTAAGATTTTTTTATATAAAACGTTATCTATTGAGTTTTTTAATTACTCCCTCAGCCCCAAGCATCTCTTCTTTCCCTGTTTTCATATTCCTAAGCTTGACTTTTTTCTGGTCAAGCTCTTTCTGGCCGACAAAAAGCACATAAGGTATGCTCATATTGTTGGCATAGCTCAGGTTCTTGCTTATGTTCCTTTCCATTAGGTCGACTTCTGTTTTTATGCCTTTTTTCCTTAGCTTTTCTGCTATGGCTACAGATTCAGAAAGTGTCTTGATCGGGATGATGAATACCTGGGTTACTGTCTTGTCTAATTCAATCT
>JAFGSP010000113.1 GCA_016934775.1 Candidatus Woesearchaeota archaeon
GACCGGAATCGTCCAGGAAATTATGAGAAATATTATGACATTGAACTGGATTTATCAAAGGAGGTGTGAATTGTGACACAAACTACAATGAAGACAAAGGAATAGAACTATTTTTAAAATCTAAAGGAATGTTTGTGGAAGGTCAATACGAACGACCTGAAATAAAGATTGTAAAACCAACACACCTTGTAAGGAGCGGCAATACTTCAGCAGCTGATGCATATTTTGGATTAAAAGTCGGTGGGGCGGCGGTACAGTTATTATTGAATGATTACACTAATGTCTCTGTAACAAGAGTTGCAGATGGTATTATTGAGTATATGCCAATTCAAGAAGCAATAAAACAAAGGCCTGTTAGCCTTGATGAGATTGCTATGTTTGAGCAACAAGGTGTGTTTTTTGGAAGAACACCAGGAAAATATACTCCAAAAGAAATCAGGATGGTTCATCCAGATATCCGGTATGTCTGAGAAAAACTAAAACCACTCCCCCAACCCTTTTTGTTTTTGGTTTTTTACTATCTCATCTATTGAATTTTCTATCCTTTCTTTAGAGAACTCATGCCTCTCATGAAGGATCTCAATGACTTTGCCTTTGTCTATCAATCCCCATTTGATTTCATAATCTTCTTTGACAGGCATCTCTTTGAATAACTTAAAAACATCTTTCCAGCTGTAGTCAAAAAAATCATCCCATTTTGCTTCTTCAAACAAGCTGTCAAAATCTTTTCCATGCTTCTTTACTAAGTCAAGCGCTTTTTTCGGACCTATGCCTTTTATCCCTCCTATGTTAAAATCTGTGCCGCAGAGCATCCCAATCACGATAAGCTGATCGTTATCTATGCTAAGTGTATTAAGAACTTCTGACAAAGTAATTATCTCTGGGTTGACAGTATAATATACACTAGTGCCTGGTTTTTTTCTCTTACCTGTGATTGAAAGGTTCTTTATTATTTTTGTACTGCCAAATAAAAGTCCGTCTGTGTCCTGGCTGACAATGCCGTAAAAATCCCCTTTCTTCACCATGTAAGCTGCCTGTGCTTCTCCTTCTGATGCTGCCTGGACTATAGGAAGACCTAATGCTGTAATAAGCTCTTTTGACTCATCTATCATTTCTGTAGTAAGAACTGCTGTCCTCTTTGCATATTTCCTCATCATCTCAACATCTTCCTGCTCCACAGCCGACTCATATTTTCTCATAGCTTCTTCTTTAAGCTCTTTTCTCCTCTCACGCTCTTCTCTTTTCAGCTCTGGTGCTTTGCCGTCAAAGACAAACGCCAGCTTTATGCCTTCTTTCATGAGTTTCGTTGTCCTGAAAAATAATCCAGAAAGGTGGCTGGTAATATTGCCATAGGAATCTTTGAGAGGCGTGCCGTCTCTCTGCCTTATTGTTGAAAGGAATTGATATAGAAGGTTAAAACTGTCAATAGCTAGTTTTTTTGACCTTAAATCCTCAACAGAAATCTCTTTTGCAGTTATTATTGAGCTGAGTTGTGTTCCCATTCTAGATATATAAAACAGATATCATTTTAAATTCTTTGTCCTGCATCTCTTTTGCCTTTTTTGTAAGTTCTCCTGTCGTGACAAACAAAACAGGCAGTTTTTTCATCTGGCCTTCAACATAGGCTGAACTAAGGTCTTTATCATTACATCTCTTCTTATCGCGGACCTTGCAGAAATATCTGAGCCTGCCGACAGGACTAGGTATCCGTATAATCATCTCTATATCTGAATTTTTCCTTATGACTTCTGTCTCAAGTATTTCTATGCCTTTATCATCAAACACAGAATTTAGGTTTGAAAGCAGTTCGTGATCTTCTTCTTTTTTAGGTTGTGTTGTTGATTGTTTTCTTGGCTCCGGCTCTAATGTCTCTTGTCTTGGTGTTTTCTCTTGCTTTGTTTCGGCTATAGGTTCTTTTTCTTCTGTTTTTGGCTCTTTTTTTGTTGTTTCTTCATATCTTTTTTCTTGTTTTGGCTCTTCTTGTGCCTGGGATGCTTTTTTCTCCTGCAACTCTTTTCCTAACATTCCGCGTATAATCTGTTCTGCTTCCTGGTTTGAGACAAGATGCCATTTCCAAAAAATCTCTTTTCTCTCTCCCAAAACAACTTCTAAGGGTTTTGCAAAGTCTTTTATATTACGAAGAGCAACTCGGATAACTGGTTCACAATGATTGTCTCTAAGTATTTTTGTTTCTTTTAATAAGTCATATGCTCTCTTCTCTTTTTCATGAAGAAATTTGTACAGGATTTCGAGCTTATGCTCCTGTCCTGAATAATAATAGACCGGGCTTCCGCCTATCTTTGCACTGCTTATCTTAATCTGTTTGTTATCTACTAGCTGTGACAGCACAGCGCCGACAAAAAAAGTGTCTCCTCCTACTTCTTTGACCACATCTCTCGGTATGACTGGGCCGTTTTCCTTAACAAAAGAGAGAACTTGGTTTTTATCTATCATCAACTAGCTAATTTATGTATTTAATTATAAAGATTATGGTCTTATCCATCTGCATTCCCAGAATGAGACATCAGACTCATCATCAACTACACCAAGAAGAAGCCTTTTTTTTGTTGAATGGGCCACTCTGTTCTTTGCTGCAAATTCATACCATGTTAAAGTGGAGCCTTCATGCACTGGATATACGACCCATTTTGCATGGTCTTCTCCTGGTTTTACACCACGGTCATATACTCTGAAGTCTGCTCCAAATTTCAGGGCGGTCTTCACAATATATCCCCTGTTCCTCAAATCCTTAAAAACAGCATATCTAATAACAAGATTTGGCTCTGTCTTAGAAGCTTTTTTCACAAATTTCTCAAAATTTATGGGCTTGCCCCTTCCGTCAAGTATCTCTATCTTTCCTTTTTCCATAAGAAAAAGCCCTTCTATAAGAGAAAGATTCAACCTCCCTTCCTGTAGGTCGCCATATCTGCTCTGATTAAAAAGTTCCCTGGCAGCATCTGATGTCTCTGTAAAAAGCTTTCCGTCTATGAGTTTTGCTTTGATTTTTTCAGATGGTTCTTTCTCTGCCGGCTGCTCTTTCTTTTTTACCATATTTAAAAAGGATTTGAATATGGTA
>JAFGSP010000114.1 GCA_016934775.1 Candidatus Woesearchaeota archaeon
AGATTGACAAACATTTGTTTAAGCTTTACAACAGATTAATTGAGATATCACAATATCTGAGTCCAATGGCAGGAGGATGGTGCATATTCTGCACTAAAAGGCTTTTTGAAAGAGTACATGGATTCGATGAAAAACTAGTTATAGGAGAGGATTATGATTTCTCCAAAAGAGTGGCAAAGCTTGTTAAATTGAGAGTCTTTAAAAAATCTAAAATAAAATTATCTCAGAGAAGACTGATTAAAGATGGAAGACTTAAGTTTATCATGAGAGCAATAGCTATTGAAGTCCATACTATGTTCAAAGGCAAGATAAAAGAAGACATATTTAATTACGAGTTCGGAAACTTCAATGATCTTGACGAAGCAGAGAAGAAGAAGTTGTTTGCAAAAGAGAAAGAGTTCCTTGATAGAAAACTGAAAGAGGTTGAAGAAGTCTACGAGTCAATTACACAGGATATAAAAGATAAACAAAAAAAACTTCAGAAAAGGTTCAGGAAACTTCTGAAATAAATTACAGCTTATTTTTTAATCTTTTCTCCCTTATTCTTTCCAATTTCTTCTTCCTTCTTGAGTGTCTACTGAAGACTTTCTCCTTTATAGTTTGGAGTTTTATCAGGAGCTGTGTTCTTTTAGGGAGGGTCCATGTTTCTGAGAAATATTTGATTTTCTCATCTAAACTAGTAAAATCATTGACTTTAAGGTCAAATTTCTTAAGCTTTCTACTATATTTCTTAAGGTTGTCAAGGAAAATCACAAGATCATGGTAATTGATTTCTTCTGATGTCAATCCGTATCCTGACTTTGAAATATAATGCCCATTAACCTCCTGCTCTATCTGGTTCTTTACAGGTATCGAGTAGATAGGCTTTCCCAGATAAATTGCTTCAGTGACAAGAGTCAAGCCGCCATTGGTTATAATTGCCTTGCAGGCCCCAAGGTCTCTGGCAAAATTTTTCCCAGGTTTCATGAATATAAGATTATTGTCTTTTTCTTCTTTATTGAAGCCATATACAACATATTTTTCATCGCTCTTTTTCAGAACCTCAAAAAGCAGGTCATTGCTGGTCGAGGTCTGGTAGACTAAGACAAAATCTTCTTTTTCTTTTTTTGTGCTTATTATCTCTTTTCTTAGTATTGGTCCTATGATGCTTGTGTTTTCCTTATACTTTTTTTTCAGTGGCCGTTTGACAAAGAAAGTAATAAAATTATAATCTCCGTCAAAGCTTTTCAGCAGTTCTATAGCCTTCAGGGAAAGCTTATCTGAGTATTTTTTATGTATCCTGCATTTGTAGAGCAGCCCCTGGTTGTCTATGCACATTGTCGGAATTCCTAAGAGCCTGGCCACAGCCATAGAGATAGGCTCAAAATCACTTATTACGAGGTTTGGAGAATATTTCAGGATACGGTCTGTATATATAGATATGTTGCTGAAAAAGAACTTTCTCAGTTTTTTTGATTCTGATATTATTGTCTTTCCTATCTTGAACTCATTGTGCTCATAGACAAAATTTATGCCTGTAATCTCTACGACTTCGAGAACATTCTTTTCTTTTTCAAATACCTCCTTAAGATGCTTAAAAGCCCTCTCATAAGAAAAAATAGCTATCTTATGCCCTTTTGAAAGAAGGTGCCTGATGACAACCTGGCTTCTGATGGCATGCCCCATGCCCTCACCGGATACATTATAGAAAATAAGGGCCATTCCATTTCAAAACAAGTTTTCAGAGTTTTTAAAATCTTCTAAAAATCCAAACCATTATAAATCATAGTCCTATTTTCAAATCTAATGAAGCATAATCTTAAAGTGACCCTGTTTCTAATGCTGCTTTTTTTCTCAGCCCAGATCATAGGGCTTTTCCTTCTTAACCTGAGCATTGAGTCTATACAGTCTGATGAGGAGGGCAACATAGTTGTCCAGTATTCAGAGCCTCTAACTGGGAGGCCGGAGATAGAGGGCCAGGAATCATTCATTTATATTTTGGGGATGGTATTTCTTGGGACTGCAATACTTCTCGGCATAATCAAGCTGGGCCTTTTCAGGTTGTGGAAAGCATGGTTTTTCCTTGCGATTTGGGGTGCCCTGGCGATAGCTCTTTCGGTAATCATGTCAGAGACAGCTGCTATCTTAATCAGCCTTGGATTTACTATACTGAAGATATTTAAGCCGAATATTATTGTCCACAATCTCACAGAGGTCTTCATGTACGGTGGTATAGCTATACTCATATCTCCGTTATTCACTGTTTTCTGGGGTGTGATGCTGCTCCTTGCTATCTCTATATATGATATGATTGCTGTCTGGAAACTAAAACATATGATCACGCTTGCAACTGCACAGGCAGAAAAGAAAATGTTTGCAGGCCTGCTTATCCCTTACCAGAAAGAGGATCCTTTGAAGCAGCCTACACTCAGGAAAGAAAAAATTAAGAAAGAAATAGCTACAGGACACAAGGCAAAAATCCGGCTTGACCTTCCAGAAGGGTTCCATGACAAGGATGTAAAATCAGCCATACTTGGTGGAGGGGACATAGCGTTTCCGTTGCTTTTTTCAGGCAGTGTGATGACATGGCTTATCGAAACAGGCCTGCCTAAGGAGATTGCTTTTCTCCAGGCGCTCATTGTGTCCTTTTTTGCAGGAGTAGCCCTATTTATGTTGTTCATAAAGAGCAAGAAAGATAAATTCTATCCGGCAATGCCTTTTAT
>JAFGSP010000115.1 GCA_016934775.1 Candidatus Woesearchaeota archaeon
AAAAACATTTTGCAAACAGGTTTGTACAAAAGAGGTGTTGGATATGGACATTTCAAACAAAAGCTTAGCGTTTATTTTGATAGCGACCATGGTTGTTTCTATTGCAGGATTATTTTTCAGCATGAACAAGATTGACGAGATGTCGATCACAGGATATGCGGCGCAGAACGCATCGGGAACTGCAACTTTGACGATAGGAAGCACTGCAAGGCTCATCTTCCAAGATGCTGCTATAGCATGGGGTGCTGGCTCTGTTAACACAACAGGCGGTAATCTTTGGTGCAACCTCACTACAGAGAACTCTAATGATGATGCTACTTATTGTCTTGATTTCGATGAGCAGACAGATGGTTTGACATTGAGAAATGATGGTAACACCGTATTTACCTCAGTAAAGCTCAACAGCTCTCACACTTCAGACACTCTGCTAGCTGGCGATGATCCTTTGGTGTTGATAAGGGCTACTGAAGAGAGTAATGCATGCCTTGGTGACCTGAATTGGTCAACAATGACTGAAATCACCAGCGTCTTTACAGTGGCTATTGGCAGTGCTCCTCAGCTCTGTGAAGCTCCAGGATTCAACTTTACAGAAGCAGATGATGACATTTATCTGGATATAAATGTGAGTATCCCTTACAATGCACCCGCAGGAGCCAAGACTTTAACCTTAAGGGCACAGGGAACTTACTGAAATCTTTTATTTTTTATTCTTTTTTTCTGTTTTAGCCTATTTTTTTCTCTTCTAGAGAGATGGTCAGCAGGCCTGTTTCTGTACCTTGAGGTTGTGAAATCAGGCTAAAAACTCTTTAAAGCGAAAGATTTAAATATTTTACAGGGCAAAAACACCACATAATCATCTATAAATAAAGTGTATTAAAAAAAGAAAAGGAAGGTGTGTCATATGGTTGAGGAAAAAAGAGTTGAGGAGGTTGATATTTCTAGGAAGACAATTGTTGTCTTGGTCATCTTGACTGTTTTGGTGTCTTTGGTATCTACCTTCACAGTTATAAGTGAGGTAAGCAAGGTTAGGGTGGCGCCACAGCCATCTATAAATGCTGATGAGGCACAGGTCACTTTGAACATACTCCCTCCGCGGGGAAGCGAGCCTAAAGAGCCGCAAGTTGCGACAGGCAAGGTTGTTCTTAATATAGAAAAGCCGGTCTAAGATAATCAATCCTTTATTCATTTATTAACAACAATATTGACAATAAAAAAATTTGGAAGAGGTGTTGGATCATGGATGTTTCAAACAAGACATTGGCGGTTCTGCTTGTCGCGACAATCGCTGTTTCTTTAGGCGCACTTTTTGTGAGCATAAACAAGTTCGAGAGCCTTGAAAAATACTCTGTTTCCGGCTTTGCAACAAGCAATGCTACGGGTACTGCTACCTTGACAATAGGAAGCACTGCAAGGCTTATATTCCAGGATGATACTGTTGACTGGACAAGCGGTTCTGTCAACACAACAGGCGGTAATTTGTTCTGCAACCTGACAACAGAGGGTTCTAACGATGATACTACTTACTGTATCGGTTTCACTACAGACAGTGACGGCCTTATCTTAAGGAATGATGGTAACACCATATTCACCTCTGTAAGGCTTAACAGCTCCCAGACCTCAGATACCATGCTTGGAGGTACTGATCCTTTGTTGATGATAAGGGCCAGTGAAGAGAATAATGCATGCCTTGGTGAACTTAACTGGACATCTATGTATGAGATAGACTCTGATTTCACAGTGGATGTTGCCAGCGCTCCTCAGCTCTGTGAGGATCCAGGATTCAACTTTACAGAAGATGATGATGACATTTACCTGGATATAAATGTGACAATACCTTACAACTCTAATACTGGAGCGAGGACTGTTGCGTTTAGGGCAATGGGAACTTATTAAGTTCCCTAATCTTTTATTTTTTTACTTTTGATTTTTTTTATCAGGCTGAGGATTAGGAGATGAGAAAGGAATTTCTAATTGTCATTGTGTCAGTCTTGTTTTTGTTAATATTATCACTCTCTGCATCAGCAGTCAGCTTCACAGGACCCCCGAGATCTGAAAGAAAAGTAATTTTCGAGCCCGGGCTTTCAAAGACATTCGAGTTTTTTATAAGCGATGCTGCAAGGCTCGATACCTATCTTGCCGGCGACCTTCTTGAGTATGTCACTCTTGACGATCCTGACCCTGAAGGCGGGCCAAGGACTATAAGTGTAACTATAACTTTTCCTGATTACCTGCCTTCCGGAAATTACCAATTTTTTGTAGGTGCGAACGAGGTTGCTGAAGTCTCAGGCACTGTAGGAGGGCTTACAAGCATCCAGGCCGCGATAGACGTGTTTGTATTCAGAGAGGAAAAATATCTTGAATTCCAGATGTCACCGCACAATACTAATGTGAATGAGAGCACAAAGGTAGAATTCACTGTAAGCAGTTTCACAAAACAGAAGATAAATTCAGTTCAGGGCTTTGTCAAGATATACAATGATAAAGGTGATGTCCTTGCAGAGTCCAAGACAGATTCTGTGTCTCTTGCATCTGGAGAGATAACCACAATAAACGCTCCTTACTACACAACAGGATTTGTCCCCTCAACATATACTGCGAAAGGGTGGTTGGTTTATGATGGCATAGAAACCAGCGAGAAGGAGGGCGGGTTCAAAGTAGGCGACCTGAACGTTCGCCTTGTGGCATGCCCGAAAAAAGTGTACTCCGGCGGCATAAGGAATTTCCCTATCACAATCCAGAACGGCTGGAACGGCAGGCTCAAGAATGTGTATGCTGACGTGCGATTTACCGAAGATCCGGACATCAAATTCTCCACTCTGCAGGTCGTGCTCGAGCCTTTTGAAAAGAAACAGCTTGACGGGTATTTGGACACTTCTAAGATTTCAGAAGGGGAGCACGAGATAAAAATGACTGTTAAGTTTGCAGACGACAGGCAGCTTCCTTTTTCCTGCAATTTTAGCATTGTTCCAGAGCCTGTGAAACAAGAGGCCCAGCCTGTGAAAAAGAAAATCGAGCTTTCCATGATCCACATCTTGCTGATAGTCATAATCCTGCTGATACTTGTGAATGTATTTTTCCTTGTCATTTTACCTAAGATGAGGCAGAAAAAAGAAGATCTCAAGAGTGCTGGTAAAGACAAGAAAAGCCCCGGGAAGGCTTCCGGTCCAGGTTCGGATCCTAATATCGAGATGGTCGAAAAGTCGCCTATTGGCAGGCAGAAAAAGCAAAAAGAATAAAAACCATCCTTTTTTTCTTGTTGCTATGAAGAGAAAAACCGTTTTTTTGCTCGTACCGCTTGTTTTCTTTGCAGTTGCGATACTGCTTGTTCTTATCTATAACCTGTTCCTGATCAGGGAGGTCAGGGCTGTGGTGGCTGATGTCAATATAAACACTGAATATGTTGGCATGGATGGTGATATCGACGGGCTTCATTTCGGTGCAATCAAAGTCCCAGGCGAGTCTGAAAGAGATGTTTTTGTAAAGCCGGATGAGGATTCTTTTGTCATGATAAAAGTCACAGGCGATGTTAAAGATGTGCTTTTTGTCGAGGGAAAACCCTCATTCTTTGCAAAGGGGGGTGAGAACACCCTGGTTACGTTTAAGGTTATCGCTGAAAAAGGGATCGATCTCGGCAAAAGAGAGGGTGTTGTTTATTTCTACCTTATGCATCCTGTTACCGGGACTTTCCTGAGATGACACTTTCCTCTTGTTGTTCTTGAGGTTTCTTGCTTTTTTTCTTAATGGGGTATCTTTTCTTGAAACCCTCGGCTTTTTTAACATCCGCCTCTTTCCGAAGAGATTTTTCTCAATAATTGACAAGAAAATATATTTTTAAGATATTGGTCAATTATTGACTGTATCCGTGGGCAGATTCAAGAACAGCACACCAAAACAAAAAATTTTATAAATCACCTGTTGTGGGATTGCTATAAATTCTACTTCCAAAAAAGAAAAAGGGGTCAGGTTGAGGGTAATACACAAGCTCGGAGAGAGGATAGTGCAGGGTGAGGGCGGGAATCCCGGATTTCTCGTGTCAAACAAGAAAGGGGGTTATATCTCGCTCAACTGCTCAAGCCAGAACATCTCTGCCTATCAAGGTTGGTTCGACAACAGCATAGACGGAGAGAGGTATAAGCTCATAGAGGCCATATCTCTTGAAAAGGAGCCTGACACAGTGAAGAATCTCTTTTCGTGCACAGAAAGGCACTCCTCGAAAAGCATTGAGAGGTTCTACCTTTTCAACGGCTCACTTGTCTACGAGACAGAGAGCTACAGCGGAGCATGCCATGTTGATTTTGACATAAGGCGGATCTATGATTTCAGCGACGCTGGAAGGGCATACAAGGTTTACAAAAAAAAGGGAGCTGTTGTTGTCGAGTACACAAAGTACAGGGATCACGGGCTTTCAGAGATAGACTACAGGATGTACCTCGCGATAGCAGGGGTTGCTGATTTTGAAGTTCCAGACCAATGGCTTAAGAGATACTATCATTATGATGCCCAAAGAGGGCCGAGGCACACTTTCTATGTGTATAGGGGCCTGAAGTTCAGCATCTCATCAAGCAATACAGTGGTATTCTCATTTTCCCAGAATGAGGAAGAGGCTCTGGAAAAGGCCTTTTTTGTGCAGGACAATCTTCACTTCCTAAAGAGCACACAGGAGAAGTATAATGCAAAGCTCCTTGACAGGAAAAAGATAGAGGAGAACATGGCATTGAAATGCCTTGATGACCTAATAATAATCCCAAAGGATGAATCAGGAAAGGCATTGTCAGGAGTGTATGCAGGATTCCCCTGGTTCTACCAGCTCTGGGCGCGTGATGAGCTTGTCTCTCTCGGCGGCATTATAAGGCTTAAGAGATATGAGCTTGCAAAGCAGCTCCTGTTCAAGCATCTTAACACTATTCTCCCTGATGGCAGGCTCTCGAATAGGACGCCGTTTTCAGAGCTCGGCTCTGCTGACTCAACAGGCTGGCTTGTGAAAAGGCTTTACGATTTCATGACATCGCTTGAGTCAGACGGGATGCTTGACAGGTTTTTAAGAAAAGAAGACCTCGAGTTTATCTATGATAGATTGGATAAAGCTATCTTGTCACTTAGGAAAAATTTTGAGAGAGAGGGGCTTGTCTGGAGCTCTGCAAAAGAGAGCTGGATGGATACAGACTATGGTGGAGACTCCAGGGAGGGGGCCTGCATAGAGATACAGGCTTTCCAGCTGTTGGCATACTCTTTTATGAGGCATCTTGGCTCTATTCTGAAGAAGAACACGCTTGCCTACGCGACGCTTGAGAAGAATCTCGCTAAAGAGGTGAAAAAGAAGTTTTTCAACAGTAATGCAGGCATGCTCGCAGACCGCTTCAATGCAATCCCTGACTTCACCCAAAGGCCTAACATCTTCCTAGCTTATTATATCTATCCGAAACTGCTGAAGAAGAGCGAGTGGGTGGTTGTATTCAAGACAGGGCTTGACAGGTTATGGCTTGACTGGGGAGGGTTGTCGTCGATAGCAAAAGATCATAATCTCTTTGTCCCTGACTATACCGGAGAGGACAATAGGAGCTATCACCGCGGGGATTCATGGTTCTACATAAATAACCTGGCTGCCTTGTGCATGCACAGGCTTGACAAGAACGGCTTTTCAGAGCACATCTCCAAGATAATTCAGGCGGGCACGAGCGAGATGCTATACCACGGTTTTATAGGATGCTGTGCAGAGATAAGCCCTGCATCTCACCTCGAGTCTGCAGGCTGCTTCAGCCAGGCATGGAGCGCAGCGACACTGGTTGAGCTTTTCGAGGAGTGCACGAAGTGATTAGAGGGCCCCCCCTTATTGCCTTGAGAAATTCCTTCGCGTCTTCTATCGCTATTTTCGCATCGTTTTGCTCAGGAGAATAATCTAGTCCGTACATGGCATCGTGCCTCTCTGTCCTGTGGATATCCAAGAGGGTTATCACTGGACTCGGAATCCTGTCGGCATATTTCTCTTTTAGATAAAGATACATTGCATAATGACTTTTTTCCTGAACACCGTCCCTGTAAAGCAGGGCTCTTGCCGCATGGAACATTGCCATGTATGATTCTAGAATAACATATTCGAAAATCTTGAGTCTCATCGCCTTCTCAGCTTTTTGCAGCCTGTTCCTGGCGATCTCCATGGATCTTTTCGATTTTTCCTTATCAGGCGCGATCCTTCTCAAAAGCCTTAGATCAAAGCAGTCTTTGATGTTCTTTATTTCCATTTTATTATTGGAAGCTCTCCGGACAATGCTATGCCGCTGCTTATTAACTCAAAATAAAAAGGGCTGTCCTCTTTTGCTTTCCTGTTCCACTCAGCCCAGCTGAACACATGCAGGTTTATTTCTTTATCAAGCTTTTCCCTGAATTTCCGGAGATCCAGCGCTTTTTCCTTGGCTATCGCGACAAGATCCATGTCGCTTCTGTCATCATCGCTGCCTTTTGCCATCGAGCCGAAAAGGACTATTGAGGAGAGGTTGGCAAGGTTGTCTTTAAGATATTCTATAAGGCCTGATCCGGCAATCTGTCCGATATTCTTTGATATCTTCAGGTGCCTGAACAGCAGGCTGTTATTGTTTGCCCTGAAATACCTGAGGTTGGCTTTTTTTTCTTCTGTGATCAGGCCTTTTTTCAGGAGCAGGCCAGCATATTTCCTTGCTGCGAAAGGGCTTATCCTGAGCTTCCGCGCGAGCTCGCGGAGATAGACCGGCTCGTACGGGTTCTCGAGGAAGAACTCTGTGCATCTTATGAATTTCATCTGCTCCATGCCGATGTTTTTATTTTTTATCTATATAAATGTTTTGTTTTTATTTAAAAACGATTGTTTTTTATTTTTACTCAATCTTTCATGTACTTCGTAATATGCTTATTTCTGGATTTTATGTGCGTCCTGATATACATATATTTTACTTGGTTTTCAGGCACCGCGTAGTGAAAATAGCCTAAAAAAGGTCTGCTTATCTGCTACTTTCTCAACTCTTACTTTTAAAACCGAAAAAAATAAAAGATAGGCTTTGTTATTTCACTTAAATATGAGTATTATCACCCAAAAACAAGTAGAACTGCTCATCCCTTTCACAGAGCAGTATTCCTGCAGGCTTACAGCCACAGAAATTTCTGCAAAGACCGGAATCCCCCAGCAGACTGCCTCAGTGCAGTTGAATATGCTTGCTAAAAAAGGGATTATCAATTATACAAAGCAGGGTAGGAATAAGCTGTTCTATTTCGACCTAGGAAAAAATACTGCTGAGCTAATATTCAGCATGCTGGAGCTGCATAAATCTCTTGATTTCCAGCTGAAAGCAAGAGAAGTATCTTTGATAATCAGCGATATACTCGGATATTCAGATTCTGTAATTGTTTTCGGCTCGTATTCTTCCGGCTCTTTCCGGAAAGATTCTGATTTAGATATAGCAATATTAAATAATAGGAACAGGAAGGCTATAAAGAAGATAAAGCAGACGCAGGTGGTTGAGATAAACGAGCATTACCTGACTTATGATATGCTTGAGGATTATCTGAAGTCAAGGTACCCTTTGGTAGTCGAGATGGCGAGAAATCACCTCTTTTTTGGCGATGTCTCCAGATTGGTCGCTTTATTCAGGAAAGTTTGCTATGAAAGAAGACAAGATTGATTGGTGCTTGAGGCAGAAGAAAGGAATAAAAGTCATGAGTTCTTAACCGCATCTAAGCGAGTCCTACACCAATGAGGCAGAAGAGACATTGTCAAATCTCATCTCTGTAACAGGGAAATGGAAGCTGATTATGGCTTACTATGCATGCTATAATTCACTTTATGCCATACTCATGAAGTGCGGGATATATTCAGAGATTCACGATTGCACTATAGGACTCATGCTGTTTCTCGGATTTGACCCTGAGGATGTGAAATTCATTATGAGATTAAAGCACAACAGGATTGATATCCAATATTATCTAAAGAACCACGCTCTTGAGAGTGAGGAGAAAGTGAAGCGTTTTGTGATAAGATGCAGGACTATTAATGATTCTCTGACATCTTTGCAGATTGAGAGTATCCGAAAGACGATAGAAGGAAGAATGAAAGAAAAGAAAAAAATAAAATAAAAGATTTAATCCTCGACCGCTATCCAGCTCAGAGTCCATGATTCCTTTTCGCAGAGCTCGAATGCCATGTTGCAGCAGATCTCAAATCCGTGGCTGTCTGATTTCGACACGCTGAATATAGGCATCTTCTCTATCGAGCCGTCTGTGAAAGGTGTGACGACGATGACTGGGTTCCTATCGAGTTCTTTGTTGAACTCAATCACTTCAGAGCAGAAACCATGCTCTCTTGTGAAGTCTATGGTTTCGATGCCTGACTGGATGCTGATTGAAGGTTCCTCGATATAGGCATTGCTGTTCAGGAAGAGATCCCCTTCGACAGTCAGGTCTCCTCTGATGACTGCGTTGCCGTTGACATCGAGCGCCTCTTCAGGAGCGACAGTGTCGATACCGACCTTTCCGCCCATGATGGACATGGTGTTGGGTTGGGTGACATTAACTCCTGTCTGATCGTTAAGTGCGATTGCTACAACATAATCTCCATTAGCTGTAATCCCTTTTCCCATTGCTGTGCTATAATACCCATTTGCTGTTGTTGCACTTCCCATTGCTGTGCTGTATCCGCCAATCGCATTTGTGTAGCTCCCCATTGCTGTGCTTCCGAATGCTGTTGCAACTGTGTTGTATCCCATAGCTGTGCTACCTGATCCGGTTGCTTGTGTCATGTATCCTATTGCTGTACTATATTCTTCACTTGCTATTGTTTCCATTCCCATTGCTGTGCTTG
>JAFGSP010000116.1 GCA_016934775.1 Candidatus Woesearchaeota archaeon
AGAAACAGCCTCAATCTCCTGTTTTGAGCTTGCAGTTTCAATTTTAGTAAGAAAATCCTGAGGAATTGTAACTGCACATGTATTCTTAAGGAAATCCAGCTGCCCCTTAAAGGGTATAGGCATTATTCCCGGGATTATAGGAACATTGACACCAGCTCTTCTGCAGTCTTCAACAAACTCAAAATAAATCTCTGGAGTATAAAACATCTGAGTAAACACAAGATCAGCTCCTGCATCAACCTTCTGCTTCAGGTGCTTCAAATTAAGATCTTTGTCCTTGCAGTCCCTATGCCCCTCGGGATATCCTGCAACTCCGACACAAAAGTCTGTCTTTTCTCCCTGTCGGAAAGCAGAGCCTTCTGGCAGCTTAAAAAATTCCCTATCATTTCCCCTAATAATATATTCTCCTCTGTTCTTTTTCTGGATCTCTTCAACCAGCTGGTAAGCCTGGCTAAAACCATTTTCCGATGCCCTAAATTCAGTCTCACCCCATGGCGGATCTCCTCTGAGTGCAAGAATATTCTCAACGCCAAAGTAATGTAGCTGAGTAAGCTCATTTTCTATATCATTCTTTGACTTATTTGCACAAATCAGATGATGCATACATTCAAGATTGTACTTTTTCTTAATCTCAGTAATAACTCCCGCTGTCCCCCCTCTAAGGCTGTTGCTGCTGCCCTGCGTGCAGGTAAAAAAAGCAGGCTTGAACTTGAGAAGGTTGTCAACACAATCATAAATCTCTTTCAATCCTATGCCGTTCCTCGGCGGCATGAGCTCAATAGAAAGGACGAATTTATCTTTCTGGAAGAAATCTTTAATCTGCATAAGAACATAAAATCTAAGGAGTTATAAAAAACTTATCAATTGCAGCAGACTCTCTGCTGAAGCTTTTCTACTACACAATAAGAAGGAACTCTAGCTCTTGTGATTCCATATTCCTCTCCGAGTCTAGTGTTGACATACTGTCTAAGATCCATCATCCTTCCAGGACGTAAAGAAAGAACATCATCAAGATTTAACTCAGGCTCTTTATGGGTCCAGAAATCATTCCTGTTCTCTTTGCTTCCAAGAGTATAGAAAGCATCTGGAAGGAGTATTCCTCCATCAAAAATAACCAATCTTGAGGGAACAACTCTAATGACTGTTTTTTCAAGTGTAGGTGCTGTCTCCACAAGATATGCAAGGAACATCTCGTTTAGTATTTTACAAGAAGGATAACTTCCATATAAGTGATTCTCAAAGAAAACCTCATTATCAGGGCACAAGGCTGCTGGAATGAAACTTCCCATTTCAATAGGTCTATCATAATTCACTGGGCTACCATACCTATCAGTAAGCCATGCCTGGCTCTCTGCTGGCAATTCAGAAAAGTCAACCTCTGCAAGGATCTTATGCAATTGAGACTCCATCTCCTCCAATAATACTGGTAAAATAGAAGAGGGCTCTGCCTGCAATTCAGCTATTTTTTGACCGATATTAATGGGTATTTCCATTATATAATTTATATATACGAAGTAGTATATAAATGTTTCGTTACTTAGTGGTGGTAAATATGTAAAAATTCCAAAACGAATAATCCGACCAACAACTTTTTTATATGCACTTTAATTTAATCTAGAAAAATGGTCGCATTTATGGATATTCTCAAAAAGAAGATTGTTGTGTTTGACGGCTCATTCGGCGCTCTTATGAGGAACATGGACATTCCTGAAAAAGATTTCCAGGGTCATGAGGGTTTTGGAGAGATACTCAACATTACAAGGCCTGACATTATCTCAAGCGTGACAGATGCCTATTTCAAGGCAGGATCTGATGTTGTCCAAACTAATACTTTCTCAGCAAACCCGATTAAAGTGATGGAATTCGGGCTTCCAAGAGAAAAAGCCTATGATATCAACCTGGCTGCTGCAAAGATAGCGAGAAAAGCCGCTGACAAATTCTCGACAGAAAAATGGCCAAGGTTCGTAAAAGGCTCTATAGGCCCTTCTGGATTTCTTCCCAGCTCCAATGATGAATCTCTTAATAAGATCGGCTATGATGAGCTCCTGAGAAACTTCTATGAGCAGTCTCTGGGCCTTATTGACGGAGGCATTGACCTTTTCATAATAGAGACACAGCAAGACCTGCTAGAAGTGAAGGCAGCTATCAACGGAGCAAAGAAAGCAATGAATAAAAGAGGAAAAAAGCTGCCTATAGTAGCTCAAGTGACCCTCGACGTTAACCAGAACATGCTCCTTGGCAGCAACATCTCTTCTGTCCTTACTACACTTGATTGTTTTGACATTGAAGTGATCGGGCTGAACTGCAGCACAGGTCCTAAAGAGATGACAGATACAGTAAGATACCTGTGCACCCATACAAAAAAATGCATCTCAGTCATACCTAATGCCGGGCTCCCTATCAACGAAGAAGGAAAGACAACTTATCCTCTAAAACCAGAAGAGATGCTCAAGCATATGAAAAAGTTTGTCTATGAGTTCGGGATTAATATCGTAGGAAGCTGCTGCGGCTCTAATCCAAGATTTATTGAGTTAATGGCTAATGAATTCAGGGGAAAGCTTCCAAAACAGAGGAATCCTCCAAAGCAATATTCTGTATCCGGAGGCATGGCATCAGTAGAATTAGAGCAGGAGCCTAAGCCCCTGATCATTGGAGAAACAACAAATGCAACAGGTAGCAGGAGATTCCTTAACCTGCTGAAGAAAGAGGATTATGAAAGCATTATTGAAGCTGCAAGAGCCCAGATTGAGTCAGGGGCGCATCTTCTTGACTTGTCTGTAGCGCATAATGACCTTGAAAAGCCTGAAGCTTATTATATGGAAAAGTGCGTGAGACTCCTTTCAAATACTATCTCTGCTCCTTTAGTGATAGATTCTACAGATCCAAAAGTGATTGAGGCTGCCCTGAATTTGTATCCGGGAAAACCTATGATTAATTCTATCAATCTGGAAGGTGAAAGAATTCATAATGTGCTTAATCTTGTCAAGGAGTTCGGGGGGGCTGTGATAGGGCTGACTATTGATGAAGAAGGCATGGCAGAGACTGCTGACAAGAAATTTGAGATCGCTAAGAAAATGTATGAAATCTATACTCAAGAATACGGGCTTGACCCTGAAGAGCTTTTTATTGACGTGCTTACATTCCCTCTGGCAACAGGTGACGAGAAATACAGGGATTCGGCAATAGAGAGCCTAAAAGCAATTGAAAGGATAAAGAAAGAACTGAAAGGAGTCAAGATCCTGCTTGGAGTCTCAAATATTTCATTTGGCATATCAAAACATGCAAGAAAGATACTGAACAGCGTCTATCTTTATCATGCGATTAAACAAGGCCTGGATGCTGCGATAATAAACAGCAGTCAAATTATCCCGCATTCTGAGATAAGCGATGAGGAAAAGCAATTATTTGAAGACCTTATCTTCAACAGACATAACGATGCGCTCCAAAGAGTCATTGAATTCTATGAGAACAAAACATTTGACGAAGAAAACGCGATAGTAGAGGATAATCTGCCTATTGAAAAGAAGCTTGCCAATAAGATAATCCTAAGAAGATACGGCAAGCTGACAAAGACATTGGATGATGCTATGAAAAAGCACAGCGCTCTTGATATCATCAATGACATCCTGGTGCCTGCCATGAAAGAGGTAGGAGATAGATTCAGCAGGGGTGAATATATACTTCCGTTTGTGCTTGAGGCTGCAAAGATAATGAAAAAAGCAATAGCTTATCTTGAGGAGCATATTGAAAAAAAGGACTCATACTCAAGAGGAAAGCTTGTCCTGGCAACTGTGTATGGGGATGTGCATGATATTGGCAAGAACCTTGTGAAGACCATAATAGAGAACAACGGATTTACTGTAATAGATCTGGGAAAGCGGGTGCCGATAGAAAAGATTATTCAGACTGCAAAAAAAGAAAAAGCAGATATAATCGGATTAAGCGCGCTTCTTGTATCTACTTCCCAGCAGATGAAATTACTGGTAGAAGAGCTAAACAAGCAGAGCCTTGACATACCTGTTGTCATAGGCGGGGCTTCTGTCAATGAAAAGTTCGCAGAGCAGATATCCAAGATAGACAGGGAAACATATTCTGGAGGAGTCTATTATGCAGAGAACGCCTTTGAAGGCCTTGAGATAATGATCAGGGTGACTAAGGGAAAAACAACAAAAAAAGAAAAACAATCATCCCTTGCTTCCTGCAAACAAGCTCACGCCCATCCCTGTTATCATCGCCACTAATGAATCAGATGTGAAGAAAGCAGGCGACAGCAGCTCGGCCAAAGTATTCTTGCCCCAGAGCAACCCGAGCACAAAGGATAATGTGATACCTACAACAAATGTCACTCCAAAATATGTTGCGGCTGTCTTGAAATTCTTATAGGCATGCTTCGCAAATAATAGTATGCCTACAATAAATATTGTGAAAAACAATATGCCTACCTGGACGCTTGGCGCTGATAAAGTTGGCGAGGAAAAGACACCGAACTCTGCAACTATAAGGTATACAAGCACTGCAAACACTGACTTCTCGTTCTGAAGAGCCTCTTTTGAGAATGTACCTTTAAGCGACTCCTGCTGGTGGTGGAGGGCAGCCTCTTCTGCCTGGATCTCTTTTTTCAGTTCCAGCTCTTTTTTCAGGATGAACTGTTCCTGGATCTTGTCTTCAGGTGTTTTCTCGACTCCCCTGATCTTGTCCGCAAGCTTGAGAAGTTGCTCTTTTGCGCTTTTTGCAAATGATCTTGATGCAATGAACACAGCAAACACGCTTGCCACTAACGCAAGCACTCCCATGATTATATTGCTGAATGTGAATCCCTCTGCCTGTATTATCGCAATATATGTCGGGAAAGCGCCTATCAGTACAAGAAGGATTATTATAAGAAGAATCGTCCTTTTCAGGAAAGATATCAGCAGAGAGGAGACTGCATTGATGACTATTATGGCTACAAAAAAAGCCAAGAGAGCTATTATAATAGCAACTGTGTTCCCCTGCGATACTTCAACAGGCAGTGAGAACACATAGTTCAGCAGGTTAGCAGATACGCCTGTTGAATTTGTTGCAGTTGCATTTGAAGTCACGAAAAACGTCGGGTCTATCATCATATCCAGCCTCTTCTCTTAAAGAATATATAAGTTATTATTATGCTCAATACCATCATGCCAAGGGCAAAAGGATAGCCGTAGATGCCCCAGTTATGAATCTCAGGCATATATTGGAAATTCATCCCGTATATTCCAGAAATCAGAGTAGGCACCATAACAAAAGCAGCCATGACTGTAAGTTTCCTTACTATCTCGTTAAGGTCATTTGAGACAGAAGTCAGATAGATATCAAGGCTTCCTGTAAGTATATCCCTGTATGTCGCAACCATATCAATAAGCTGTATTACATCATTGTATAGATATCTGAACTTCTTCAGGTTTCTGCCTTTTATTTCTTTCAGGAACTGCTTCTCAATCCCTGTGATAACTTCCCTGTTGCCTGTAAGGGACTTATGGAAATATATGAGTGTCTTTTTCAGGGAGAAAATTGCTTTCACTGTCCTCTCTGTGTGCTTTCTGAACACAGTCTCTTCTATCCTGTCGACTGCATCATCAAGCTCATCAGATATCCTGAAAAAATGGTTGACAATCTCGCTAAGTATGATATAGATCGTGAAAGTGACATCATGCTCAAGCACATCAATCTTTTTCCTGTCATCAAGAAGCTCTATATTCTGAAGGGACTCTAATGCCCGTGTGCTGAGCAGCAAGATCACATTATTTTTTATTATTATAGTAACGGGGACTGTAACATAATTCTTATTCTTGTTCAGGAAAGGCGCATGGAAAGTCAGTACTGAATATTCCTCAAAATCATATATGCCCGGCCTCTCGTTTTCATCAATTGCCCTTGCCATATCTTCATAGGCAATCCCTGTTTTTTCTGATATTTCCTTAAGCTCTGCCTTTGAAGGGCTGATGCATTTTATCCAGACTTCGGACTTGATTTTTCCAATCTCATCAAGGCTTCCATGCATCACCTTCCCGTCAGAAAGATATGTAAGGTTAATCATAGGTTAAATTGTTATAATCGGCTATTTAAAAGTTTCTAAAAAAGAACAGATATAACAAAATTAGATCAAAAAAAATCAAAAAAAAGAACAGCATTAAATGTAATTAGCTCCCAAGTCGCTTCCTGCAGAAGGAGCGTCTAATCCTCTTGTTTGAATTTGTTCCATTCTTGTTTCAAGTTCTCCTGGCTGTTTAACTGTCGTAATAGGGTCATCAAAACATTCACTGGGTTTTCCCATTTTGCAATTTGAATCATATCCGAATCCGGTATGATTATCCGGACCCTTACCAACTACACTTAATGCTGGAGCATATCCTTCAAAAGCAATTGGTTCATATGTATTATCATTCATTTTTTCTCACCTTTTATGATTTTATTGTTTTTAAACTAAAAGCAATTTGTTCTGGCTTCGCTTCCATTCACAAAGTCACTAAGATCATTCTTTGCACGCTCAGACGTATCTTGGGATGTTAAAAACCCCAAAAGAACTGGGGAATATTGTTCCTCCATTTCAGGAACAGGCAACGCTGAATAAAATACTTCTCCGCTCGGACTAATTGTCTCACGAATCACATACTCCGGTTTGCCGGCCCCATTTGTCGTCAATCCATGACTGATCTGAATGTATCCGCCGTCAAGAGAAGCAACTGTATATGTCTTAGGGCCTCTAATTATTTCATTGCAGTCTTGTGCCTGCATTCGCTCAGCATATCTCACTGCAGCTCCTGCAAGATTTCCTACGTCAACCTTTACACCATATCCGTTTCCATTCATTTTCTCTCACCTTTCAATTTGTTTTTTTCACCTTTTTTATTTCAATTAACTTAAATTCCGATAAGTATTGTTTGGCCGATTATAGTTTGAATCTACTTGTATGACCAATCCAACAGGAATTCCATCATGACCCATCACAACAAACTCAGCGTCTGCTTCAATAATTGCATCTGAAGTGAGGTGGATATCTTTTTCTACGAGGATTTTTTCAAGAATTTCCATTCCCTTGAAATAATGAGGAGCTCCCAGGAAATACTCTGGCAGGGACACATACAGAACCGGAACCAGTGTCTCTTCATCAAGAATCCCCTTAAATATTCCTCCTCTTTTATCGACCAGTGAATGCAGATCACGGCACACTCTTTCTGCACCGGATTTATTCAGAATAGCCCGTATTTCATTCTCTTCTGTAATCAAGGCAACCTGATAATAACTCCCTGACCAGTGCAACCTGCCTATAGGATTAAGTTCCATTTTTTCACCTTTCTATGTGTCTCTTATTTACTCATCTGGCTATCATGTTGTTCCTGCTTTCAGAAAAAAAGAAAGCAGGCCTATACCACTAGGAGAATGATTACCAGAAGAGCGAGCACACTAGACAAAACAATCCTTTTGCCCGAGTTTTTTGCTGTGCTCATTTTTTTGTATTCTTCTGGCTATTCTCTTGTTGTCCCGCCCCAAATTTTGTGTATGGAAACGGGGTCTAGATAAGGAGAAGCACCAGAAGAATAATAATACTAGCAATAATGTTCATTTTTCCTGAATTAATTTCAGCTAGCATTGTATAACCCATTTGAAATGTATAACTTATATAAATATATTGTGCCTGTTTATGCCTGGTCTAGTGGAAATTTAATCATTTCCAGATTAACTGAGATACTCTTCCATGGCAGGAGGACTTGGCCATCTTCCTAAATAATGAAAAGAGATTTCAGGAGAACCACCCTTATTCATTAATCTGAACCGAAGGTTATCTTCACCACCGTTGGACGCAAAAATATCAACAGGAACAGACCAAATCTCTTCTCCTATCTCACGTGGCAGACCTAAATCCACTTTTTCTGATAATTTTTCAGCTAATTTCGTTGATATTTCATCTAATCTAGATCTACTTAATAATCCACTTTTATATAGTCCCAATGATAATACTTGGCTAGTTGTCAGGTAGACAGACTCTTCAGATGACTGCGGCTCAAAGACATACCCTTGGTCTCTCAAGACCAACACTTGTTCAAGACTATAGATCTTTCCTCTCATAAGTTCACCGGTAAACCCATTA
>JAFGSP010000117.1 GCA_016934775.1 Candidatus Woesearchaeota archaeon
ACAATATTTAATAAAGCACGAGGTTTTCATATCTCTATCGTAACATCATGCCCTGTGAATTCAGAAAGTGACTGTTCCAGCTTCTTGAGCTGGGAATCCACATGGATATCTGAAAGGATTTCTTTTTTTTCTTTAAGGCTCTCTTCGTGTTTTTTTATCTTATCAGACACATGATCAAGCTGGTACTGCAGTTCCTTGTAATCCATCAGGATAGTCAGTTTTTCCATGTCCCTGTTGATTTCTACTTTTTGCTTCTTAAATTCTGATAAGGATGCCAGTATTGAATCAAGATATGCTTTATCTAATGAGCTAATCTGTTTCAGGACTTTAGATTTCTGCTTGTCTTTAATGTCTAGTTTGTTTTTCTCAAGCTGGGTTTTCAGGTTAGAAAGCACTTTAAGTATATTATAAGTATCGTCATCAACCAAAGCATCCAGGGGATTATTAAGATAAGACTCAATCAGATTCTTATCCAGTGAATCATGCATATATTTCCTAAGAGGCCTGTCCATGACCTTAATTTCATTGTTCAGCCGGGAATTGAGGTCTGATATTTTTGAGTCTATTTCAGCTTTCTTTTTATCATATGACTGGTAACTGCTATAATCATGGCTCTCCTTGAGCTGGTCTTTTTTCTCAATCAGCTCAGCTTGTTTTGATGCCAAAGATTCAATCTCTTCCTGTAGTTCATTCAGCTCATTCTCAATCTTCTGGCTCTGGACAATTGACTCATTCAATTCTCTTATCTTAGATAATAATAGGTTGTAACTTTTTACCTGCCTGCCTGTAGCAGCTGTGATTAGTTTGACAGCTAGGTTCTCCATATTCTTGATATCCGAGGCAATCTGGAGCATTTCCTTGTCAAAAAAATTCTTCAGCACATAATATCCCTTAGTTGTGACTTCATTGAATTCCTTGAGCTGGTTCTCAAATTCCTGGGCAAAAGACTGTATGATCTCATAATCTGTATGGTCTTCCGGAAATTCAATTTTTTCAAGAAACCCTAATCCCTTTTTAACATAATTAAGCCTGTTGCCCTGCATTATATGCAGCTCCCTGTTAGGGATTTCTTTATTCATCAGTTCAACAACCTCAAGATTCTGCAGCTTCTGCTTCAATCCTTTCTTTAATTCTGAGAAATTAGCGATGTAGTCTGTTATTTCCCTGTCAATAGAAGCCAATGTATCTGCAGATTCTGCTTCGAGCCATTCATCAAGCTCTATTGCCTTAATAGTCACTTCTTTAGGCTCTCGTTTGAATATCCTGTCAAAAAATCCCATGCATATCCCCCGTACTCTCATAAAAATTCTTTATATTTAAAGGTGACGGATAACTTATTATATCAAACTGCATTACTCTCTGCCATGAAGCAAAAGCACAGGAAAAAGCCCGCCATGTTCAGGGATATTGCTAAAGAACGTATTTCAATCTTATTTGAGCAGGCAGAGCTGCGCTTCAGAGAATCTCCAGAATTGTCTGACAGGTATGTTGAGCTTGCCAGGAAGATAGCGATGAAATTCAAAGTAAGGATTCAAAAAGAAATGAAAAGGAGATTCTGCAAGCACTGTTATAAATACCTTGTGCCGGGAGTCAACTGCAGAGTAAGGCTGAATAAAGGAAAAGTTGTTTATTACTGTAATAACTGCAAAAAACATCAAAGAGTCCCCTATTCAAGAGAAAAATAATAGTTATCACTGTAAAATAGTTAAAAAACCAAAACATTTAAATACTCGTTCTGACTACTACTTAGTAGATAATTTACAAAATCAATATTAAAAGTGAATAAAATGTTCGAAGACGATGATATGGAAGTGTTGAACGAAGTCAAAAGATATTCTGCTAGAAAGAGGAAGACTTTCTCAAGCACAATAAACAGTAAGAATCTTTCAGATGATGACTTAGACGAGTTATTCCTGTCTTACTAAGTGAGCGAAATGGCCAGAATAAGAAGATCCAAAACAAATACTACTTATTTTATGGACATTCCAAAATGCGATGACACTAACAAGAAATGGAAGAAAAGCGATGATGACGAAGCAATGGATGTCGTCCGCGATTAGACCAATATTTTTATACTATTACACTTTCTGAGATATTATGTATAAACTAGAACTGGACAAAGTCCTTGAGAAAATCAAAAAAGAGAACGCAAAATCAGTATGCATCCAGCTTCCTGACGGACTGAAACCAAAAGCTGAAGAGATACAGAAGGCTATTGAGGCTAATACTGAATCCGAAGTCATCATATGGGGCGGCTCATGCTACGGAAGCTGCGACCTTCCCTTAGAAGTAAAAAGACTTGGCGTTGATCTTCTTATCCATTTTGGCCATGCCCCCTGGCAGGACCAGGGAAAAAGAGATTATGAAAAAATAGGTTTATAGGAAAGAAAAATGGAAGTAAAATCAATTTCTGAATTTGCAGATAAGGATATTGGAAAAGAATTCTTTGTTATAGCTCAGGTGATGAGCATCAGGCAAACATCTGGACCAACATTATTTGACCTGAAAGATAATTCTGGCAGGATAAAAGCAACTGGCTTTTCCAGGGCTGGAGAAAGGGCTTTCCCGAACCTCATTCTGGGAGACAACATACAGGCAAAAGTAATGGTCAAAGAAAGGACAGGAAAGATGGAGCTTGAGATACTCAGCTTCAACAAGATAACTGAGCCTGTGATAAAAAAGCCTGACCTAAATTCAAAGCAATTCATGATAAGCTCAGAAAATCTTGAAAAGCTAAGAGAGAACTTCATAAAGGCAGCTGATGCTATAAGAGATGCTGTCCAGCAGTCGCGTCCTGTAATAATAAGGCACCATGATGACCCTGACGGATATGCTGCGGGTATTGTTTTAGAGAAAGCGCTTATGCCTCTTGTACAAGAGGTTAATCCGGAAAAGCCTTATCTTTACCTTACAAGGATAGCCTGCAGGACTCCTTATTATGATTATATTGACGGGCTTAAAGACCTGAACACATACTTATCAGGAAAGCAAAGATATGACATGAACCCTCCAATGATAATACTTGCAGACTTAGGATCAAATTCCCAGAGCATAAAATCAATAAAAAGGCTTAAGATACACTGCATTGATTTTGTCATAGTTGATCACCATAAATTTGACAAGGAAAATATAGACTCTGTAGCTGCTTTCCTTAACCCTATTGAGAAAAAGCTTGAACATAGTATCTGTGGAGGCATCCTTGCAAGCGAGCTTGCATTATTTCTTAATCCTGACTTAAATGGAATCAGACATCTGCCTGCTCTTGCTGCTGTGGCAGATAAGTCAGAAGGGAAAGATATTGATGAGTACATCAAGTTATCTGGCTATACAAGAAAAGAACTGGTGAAATGGTCTACTGTGATTGACCATGAACTGTATTATCTCAAGTTCAACGAAAGCCAGGAATTGCTTGAAGACCTGTTTTTTCCAGGTGAAACCAATAGCAGGATTCTTGAATTAATTTATCCTGAGATTGAAAAAGAGATTGAACAGGTAAAAAAGGCTGCAAAAGAATATTGTGAATCAAAAAAAATGAATAATATGAAGATAATCACTGTTTCTAAATCAGATGTTGTCGGATACGGAGACTATGCCTCTTCAAAACTCACAAGGATTGCTCATGAGCTATATGAAGGCCCGAGAGTCACTATAGCAATCACAGAGGATTCAATAAGCTTCAGGGCTGATGGTGTGCCTGGATTCAGTGTGCCTGGACTTCTAAGTGAACTTATGGATAAATTCCCATATGCGCTTCTTGAAGGCGGCGGCCATGATGTAGCAGGCACTATCAAATTCAATGCAGCTTCAATTGAAAAGATAACAAGATATGTTAAAGAATACATTGAGAGACTTAGTAAAAAAATATAAATCCTAAAAAAATCATCCCTGGCATGGATGCAAATGTCAGGTTCCTTCTTATGGTTCTTGTCAGCTATCTTGGGCTGGCCGCTGGGGTTGTCATCTCAAGGATGGCAAAAGAAGAGATCAAACCGGGAAAAAAATATTTCAACTTCCTAAAGATAGCTATCCTTACTGCAATCGTGTCCATCTCTGCTTTTTATTTGACAGAGTCCATTTTGGCCTCAGCCGGACTTGCTATTTTCGCATTTGTCTTCGGATACTGGTTCGAGAAAAGCAGGATAAAAATAAACAAGAATCTTGTAGGCTATATTGTATTTGCTGTACTATTATTTTTTGCAAGAGAAGACATAATCTCAGCAATAATCTCTGGGCTTGTATTCATATACGGGATTGCAGTTGCTTCGATAGCTGCCAGAAAACTAGAGAAATTACATGCAATTGTTGCCGCATTTAAAGTGCTGTGGAGAAATAGCATATTTCCTATTCTTAGTGTAATACTGATTCTATTAATCAGATAGAAAGAATTCTAAATATCACACCAAAAACATTATCCTGGCAATAAGTATGCCCAGAATCAGACCGACAAAGACTTCTGTAGGCGTATGGCCCAGTAACTCATACAATCGTTTGGTCTTGAGCTTCTTGAAAAGTCTATAGTCCTCAATTATTTTGTTGAGTATCTCTGCCTGTTTTCCTGTGGCTCTTCTTATACCGACAGCATCAAAGATTATTATTGTACTAATTGTCAGGCTTACTATAAAAAGTGTAGTCAGGCCTTCAGAAAGGTATACTGCTGTTGTCATTGCGCTTACAGATGCTGTGTGGCCGCTCGGCATCCCGCCTGTCCTTATAAAAAGCTTGAAATCAAATTTATTATGGGCAAAATAAAACAAAAGGATCTTGATGCTGCTTGCCACAACATAAGAGCACAGGATACTAAGAAATAATTTATTTGTCAGCAACTCTGAAAAAAAGCCGGCCATATAAAAATATACTGGAATAAGAATATAAATATTTATTGGTAAACTAAATGTCCGCTAAAACCATTAAACCAAAACATATTTAATATACCTGATATTTTAGGTTAGGATTTGGGGAGGTGCTATTAATGGTTTCAAAAAAATCTAGACCTATTAAGAAAGTAAAAGCAAAAAAAACAGTAAAAAAAGAGGCCAAAGAAAAACCAGTCCAGATACAAGCTAAAAAAACGACTGTCAAAAAAGGCGAGTCAACTCTTGGATGGAAGGCATTGACAATTGTCTTTGCTGTGCTTCTGGTTGCATCAATATTTACTGCAGGGTTCCGGCTTAATCAGCTGGATAATGCCAGGAATAACCTTAACAGCCTGCTGGCAAAAGACCTGCCTGAAGAAGCCAAGACGCACATTCAGGAAGCATTAACTTCACTTGAAAACGCTGGTTCCATAGTTGATCAGGAAAAGTCTCAAAGTGTAAGTTTCATTGAGAAAGTCAAATCATTATTTCCTACAAAATCAGGCTATAGAGGAGAGAAAGCAAAGCTTGAGTTCTATGTTATGAGCCAGTGCCCGTTTGGGACACAGGTAGAAGATGCTATTGCGCCTGTTCTTGCTAAGATGGGAGACGGTATTGAATTTTCATTGGATTTCATAGTTTCAGAGCAGGCAGACGGCAGTTTCAGGAGCCTGCATGGAGATCCTGAAACAAATGGAGACATTGTCCAGTTATGCGCTATAAAATATAATGCAGAGGATTACAAATATATGGACATGATAGTATGCATGAACCAGAATGCAGGAGCCATTCCTGTAAACTGGGAGCAATGCGCCATAGACAACGGCCTCCAGACAGAAAAGATTAAGGCATGCTATGAAGGCGAAGAAGGCAAGAATCTGCTGAGAGAATCCATAGCCAGGTCAAATCAGGCCAATGCCCAGGGAAGCCCTACTATGTATCTGAATGGCCAGCTATATTCTGGAGGAAGAGATGAAACTTCTTTCATGACCGCTATATGCGACCAACTGGAAGGCCACCCCGAATGTGACAAGATCCCTCAACCAGCAAAAGTCAACCTTATCTTCATAAATGATAAGAAATGCGCAGAATGCCAGCAATATGCCGGGATTGTAGATCAACTCAACTCATTATTCAGGGGTCTTGAAGTGACAGAATATGATTTCGAGGATGCTGAAGGCAGAAAATTATTTGATGAACTGTCATTAAGATATCTGCCAGCCTTCCTTTTTGATGAGACAGTAGAAGATGGAGAAAACTATCAAAACCTCCAGATATATCTCCAGGAAACAGGTGAGTATTATCTGCTTAAGATCACAACCTCATTTAACCCGTTGGGAGAGATATGTGACAATGAAGTGGATGACAGAGACATGGACGGCCTGATAGACTGCGAAGATGACGAATGTGCTGAATCATTGGTTTGCAGGGAAGAAAAAGAAAACCATGTCCAGGTATTTATAATGTCAGACTGCCCATACGGCAGAAAAGCAGTTGAAGCGCTGAAAGAAGTGAAAGACAACTTTGATAGCCTGGATTTTGAGGTCCATTACATTGCCAGCGAGCAAGGCGACGGGTTCTCAAGCCTGCACGGACAGTATGAAGTAGATGAGGACATTATCCAGCTATGCGCTAAAGAGCACAGCCCTGAGCAGTGGTTTGACTATGTTTATTGCAGGAGCACAAAAGGTGTCAGCGGCATAGACTGGAAGGAATGTGCATCCGAGACAGGTGTTGATACAGAGGCTGTACAGCAGTGCTTTGAGGGTGAGGAAGGAAAATCATTGCTGAGAGAAGACATCAAAATTGCAAATGCTCTGGGAATAGGCGCTTCACCAACCTGGCTGGCCAACAACAGGTATGAGTTCAGCGGGATAACTGCTGAAGTCGTAAAGAACAACGTATGCCAACATAATGATATGGCCGGGTGTGAAAACAGCCTCAGCACTGTTACAGGCGGAGTAGCAGAAGGAACATGCTAAGAGTATGGTAAACCTACCAAAATATTCTTTTTTTATTATATTTTTTTTAATTGCATTAGGATTCTTCCTGACATTCAAGTTTCTGGATAGAGAACCTGGCAGCTATGACAATTTTGCCGGCTGCCTTGCAGAATCCGGTGCAAAAATGTACGGCGCATGGTGGTGCGGGCACTGCTCTGACCAGAAGCAGATGTTTGGTAAATCATGGGAAATAATGATTGAGACAGGCGCATATGTGGAATGCGCAAAGGATGACAGGAGCTTCAATGAACTGTGCAGACAGGAAGGAATCACCGGAGTCCCTATCTGGAAATTCAAGGACGGTTCAGAGCTCAGAGGAAAACAGAATTTCTATGTATTATCACAGAAAACCGGATGCCAGATTGATACTATTTAACAGCAATAAGAAATATTTAAAAAGTTCTTTATCTGAATTATACATAACCTTTTAAAGGTAGTTAGTTTTCCTGCTAAAAAAGAAGATGGCTAAACTATACAAAGTAAGAAAAAAATGCATGATTTGCGGTAATGTTTTCTATCCCAGGTATGCAGGATCGCTTTACTGTGAAGAGTGCAAGAACAGGAAAAAGGAAGACAGCAAGAAAAACAAAGCAAAGCCAAAACCAGCAAAGAAACCTGTTATTAAGAAAAAGCCTGCTGCAAAAAAAACAGCAGCCAAAACTAAGGCAGTTGCAGCAAAAAAGACTGTGAAGAAAACCAGTTCAAAGGCAAAATCAAAAAAATAGAAATTCTAAGCAACACGTTTAATAATCAAAAATAAAACTGCTTCTTTCATTGCCACATACTGTTAATATCCAAAAAGTTTTTATAATTTATTTTGAATTGTATCCTTATGATACCCTATCATGCCCAGCAAACTAATTATACCTGCGGAACAGCTTCTATGAGGATGATCCTGGAGTATTTCGGGATAAAGAAAACTGAGAAACAGCTTGCCAGAATACTTCACACTA
>JAFGSP010000118.1 GCA_016934775.1 Candidatus Woesearchaeota archaeon
AAAACACCCCTGCTGATATCAGGTAAAGAGGTATCTTGATCTCTCTTGGGATGAACCTTCTTGTGAATCCAAGCGAGTTTATCACCCAGAACACGAAAAGGAGCACAAAAGTGATCCTGTTGTGCGAGAGCAGTTTAGACTGCTTTTCTTTCTTTGACTTGAATAGGATAGCTATGAGCGCAAATATGAAAATAGATGTCTGGATAAGCATCAACACATAATTTGAGGAGGTCACTCCAACAAATATTGAAAGTATCATTGCAGTTGTATGCAGGACAGTATTAAGTAATGAAGTATCTGCTTTCACAAACCTGTCGATAATAGAGAACAGCACTGAAAAGATTGCCATTGTGCTGAAATAACTGACAAATATGAAACTTATCGGAGACAATGTCCTTGGAGAAACATAATTAAATAAATCTCCTGAGAACATTAAAAATATCAAAAAAAGCCTAAACAGGTATGCCATTCCGAAATAGAAAAATATGTTCCTGAAATGATATATTCCCCTGTGCTTAGTGAGATCATAGATTTCTTTTGTCTTTAGATAGATATATCCTGATATGCCTAGTATAAGAAAGAAATATACCAATTCAATCAAGACCTCTTCAATAGGCGGGCCAAAGTGCCAGACTCTTGGAGGTACGGCTAATACCATAGGATGCGGCATAAAAAAAACGAATCAATTCGCCTTTATAAATCATGTGGACGTAAAATGCACATTTCCTGTCGTTCTTCTTTATAAAGGACTTGTTCCTCTATCTTGGTACCAGGTTGAAACCTGAGAAAAATAAGGAGGAAATTGAAAATGAAGCAAAAGACAATAATTGCGCTGCTTGCCCTTGTTGTAGTAGGGATAGTGGCAGCTGCAGGAGCATCTGCTTTTGGTTTCGGATTTGGGCAGGACCAAGAAGCCAGAGACGTAATCAGGGATGCGATAGACAACAACGACTTTGATGCGTGGAAATCAGCTGTATCAACAGCGCTGACTGAGGAAAACTTCAACCAGCTTGTTGAGATACACCAGAACATGGGCCAGAACAGGGCGCAGTTCAGGAAGCAGGGAGATGAGATGAGAGACGCGATTGAGGCAGGCGACTATGACGCTTATCTTGAAGCACTGGGGAACATGGATACTCTTCCACCAGGTCTGGAGACACTGACTGAGGAAGATTTTGACTTGCTCGTGCAGATACACGAGGCAAGGCAGGATGGAGATTATGAGACCGCAGAAGAGCTGAGCGATGAGCTTGGATTCGACTGCCCTATGGCAGGCGGTTTCGGCCGAGGTCCAGGTATGCACGCTGGTGGATTTTCAGGAAGAGGGTCTGGCAGAGGCAAGTTTAACATGGGCGAATGATGCCCTTGTTTTTTTATTTTTATGAGAATATGAGAGGCTTAAAGATGTTCCAACTGAAGACACTTTTTCCAGGAAGAAAACAGCAAGGAGGGCATGAAATCAAGTATTGTATTGATGAAGTTGAGGATATTGAGCTGCTTGAATCTTTGTCCGGATAATAGACGTAACGTCCATATAGTTTTTAAAGAAAGGAAACAAGCTTATTAAAAAATTTATTTAATGGAATAATATGAAACAACCACTTGTTGTCCTTAAGGATGTCTGGAAGATATACCAGATGGGGGAAGTCAAAGTTCCTGCTCTGAGAGGAGTTTCTGTGGAGATACATAAAGGAGATTTTGTCGCTATAATAGGCCAATCAGGCTCTGGAAAATCTACTATGATGAACATGGTCGGCTGCCTTGACATGCCGACTAAAGGAAGCGTCCACCTGAAATCACATAATATTTCTGAATTGTCAGAATCCGACCTTTCTACAATGAGAGGGAAAGCAGTCGGGTTCATATTCCAGCAGTATAACCTCATCCCTAACATGACAGCTTTTGAGAATGTGATGCTTCCTCTTGAGTTTTTGGAGATTGATGACGCAGAGGCAGAAAAAAAGACAATAGAAGTCCTTAAGCTTGTCGGTCTGGAAAACTATATGCATCATCTCCCTTCCCAGCTTTCCGGAGGGCAGCAGCAGAGAGTATCGATCGCACGTTCTCTTGTTACAGACCCTGAGATTATACTTGCAGATGAGCCTACAGGCGCATTGGACAGTGTTACAGGCAAGGAAGTGATAGAGACACTGCAGAGGCTTTGGAGAGAAGAGGGGAAGACAATAATTATGGTCACGCATGACCTTAACCTGGCTAAATATGCCCATAGGCATGTTGAGCTTAAAGATGGAAAGGTCATCGACATAAGAGAGAATAAAAATATGAAAAAAGGTGATACTAAATGAAAAGTAAATTGTTAGTCGTACTATTTTTGGTGTTCAGCATTATGGCAGCTTCTGTTATGGCAGAAGTCGAGGGAGAAGCTGTTGTTGCAAGCCTGCTTAACCAGGATCCTGACCCTGCAATAGCAGGAGATATCATGGAGATAAGGATAGGCGTCGAGAACCTGGGGGATACAGCTTCTGAGGATTTTGTCCTTGAGATAAGTCCCGAATATCCTTTTGAGGAAGTCCAGGGTGAGTCTCTAACAGAAGAGCTTGGAATTATTGCAGGCAATGTCGCAGGCTCAAATATAAAGATTGTCAAGTTTAAAGTGAGGGTGAACAAAGAGGCAACAGCAGGAAGCTACAATCTACCTGTGTACCTATATGAGGAAGGGAAGAAGGATCCAAACCTGAAAAACCTGTTCACAATTGATATTGAGAGCACAGAGAGCGCAGAAATAATTTATATTGACCAGGTCGAACTGATTCCGGGCCACATAACCCCGATGACATTCACTATAAACAATGTTGGCTCTACGCCTTTAAGGGAATTAACATTCCAGTGGGAGAATGAAGACGACATCATACTTCCTGTCGGATCTGACAATACCAAATATATTAAGTACATTGATGTAGGCGAGAGTGCAGAGCTCAAGTTTGATGTCATAGCAAGTGCAAACGCAGACCCAGACCTCTATAAGCTCGACCTTACTTTGACTTATGAAGACCCTTTGACAGGGACTGAAAAAGAACTGAATACAAAAGCAGGAGTGTATGTGGGAGGAGCAACTGACTTTGATGTTGCTTTTTCAGGAAGCTCAAGTGGGGAATATTCTTTCTCCATCTCAAATATAGGAAGCGTTTCCGCTACATCTGTTACAGTTAAGATACCGGATCAGCAGGGTTGGAGAGTTTCTGGCAGCAATTCCGTTATCATAGGCAATCTTAATGAGGGTGATTATACAATAGCAGGCTTCAACCTGGCGCAGTCAGGAGGTTTTTTCACCAGCCAGGATGATGAGACAGCAACCAGGCCGACATCAATGAATTTCACCCAGAGAACCTCTGGAAGTAATCAGAACCTGAAGATTGATATAGTCTATACAGATTCAAGAGGCAACAGGAACACAATAACTAAAGAGGTCTCTGTAGCTTCTTCTTCAGCAACGTCAGATGCATCTACTACAGATACGACAAGCATGAGAACCTATCAAAATTCAAGATTTACCAGGCAAAGCCCTCTGCAGCAGTTCTGGAACACAGCAAAATGGGCGCTTGCCGCGATAGCTGTGCTTGTCCTGGGATTCTTTGTCAGGAGAAATTATAAGGCAGGAAAGAGGAGAGATGTGAAGTACACTTACAGGAGGGCAACAATAGATACATTACTGTTCTGGAGAAAGAAGCATAAAAAATAGAAACCAAATAATAGATGATAATCTATGAAATTCCATAAATCTTTCAGGCATGCCCTGAACATGGTGCTCCATGCAAAGATAAGGAGCTGGCTTACGATACTTGGCATAGTCATCGGAGTGGCAGCAGTGGTCGCCATTGTATCCTTGGGCGAGGGCCTGAAGCAAGACATGAGTTCCCAGTTGAATATGCTTGGAGGAGATATCCTTACTTTAAGAGCAGGAGCATCCAGGGCGATGATGTTCGGTCCTGGCAGGGAATTTGGGGGAAGCACTTCTGCGAGTACTGAAGAGGTTGTCCTTGATAATAAGGATGTCCAGGCTCTGAAAAGTGTCAGCGACATCAAGGCTTTTGATACCCAGATAAGCGGAAGGGCGGACATTTATTATGTTGCTGAGAAGGGCTCAGCTACTGTTACTGGGGTTGATCCAGCTACCTGGGCTCAGATAACTACTTCTGAAGTGGCACAGGGCAGGATGCTCGGTCCTGCTGATTCAAATGTTATTGTTGTAGGTGGCAGGATAGCTGATGGTTTTTTCAAGACACAGCTAGGAGTCAACCAGATGCTCACAATAAACGAAAGAGTTTTTAGGATTGTTGGCATACTTGATGATTCAAGCTCAAACGTGTACATGCCTATCAATATGGCATATGAAGTCCTTGATGATAAGGAGAAGGGTGTCTATGACACTATAGTTATTAAAGTCAAGAACGAGGATGAAGTAGAGTTGGCTATGAACAACACCGAGAAGAGGCTGATGCTTTCCCGCCATGTCACAGAAAAGACTAAAGATTTCTCGTTATCCTCAAACCAGCAGTCAAACGAGGCCAGGTCGGAGATGATGAGTTCCATGACGACTTTTCTTACAGCCATTGCTGCTGTAGCTTTGCTTGTTGGAGCAGTTGGCATAGCAAACACTATGTTCACTTCTGTCCTTGAAAAAACAAAAGAGATCGGGATAATGAAAGCAATAGGCGCAAGGAATAGTGACATCCTCTTAATATTCCTGATGAATGCTGCCCTTATAGGGTTTATAGGCGGCCTCTTGGGCGCGATCTTCGGCACTATACTTTCCGGGCTCCTGCCATCACTCATGGGAAGCACCGCAGACGGTATGCTCAGCAGGCTGGCGTCAGGCTCAGCAGTCAGCATCCAGAGCATAGTTGTGGCATTGGCTGTCTCAGTATTTATAGGAATGGCGGCCGGCGCTATCCCTGCTTATCAAGCAAGCAAGCTGAAGCCCGTGGACGCGTTGAGGTATGAATGAAATGAATAACGTGAGGCATAGGAACGCCAGTGACTTTGCGCTGAGGTATGAATAACTAAAAAAAGAAAAAGCGCCGTGGGTGGGACTTTCAAACGGTGACGTTTGTCAAGCCCTCAAAACTCCATGAGTTTTGGGGTACCAAAAACCTTTGGTTTTTTAGTATAGCGGAAACGTCAGTGACCGTATTTGAACCCACAATCCCAAAGGGACAGGATAAATGCGTGATATTGTAGGTTTCTAAAGCACTTGATAGCACTTAGCAATCCTGCGCAATACCAGATTATGCGACCGCGGCATAAGCTTTTTTAATAATCTCAGAATAAAACTTGGTTTTTATATTTTTCTTATTGTTTGCCTCAATAATTAGATTTATATATAAACTATTATTTTCTGATTGGATTTCGGAAGGATTATCATGAATAAAAAGATGAGTGTAGATGATGTTATTAAAGGAGTAGAAACGCTAGTGGGCAAATATTATGTGCCTTCTGAGCCAGAAATCTTTGATGGTCTTAATGAGGATCCTGATCAAGAGATTGATATTTACATCAGCAAGAGTTATAGATCTCCCATTTATTCTCCAGAATTCGAGCTGAAAATTTCCAGACATGTGACTCCTAACCTGGAAGCTTCAGTTGGATTAGAACAATGGGACAGTGCATCTTTGCTAAACCAGGAATATAAACTTGTGTTTATAGTAAAATACCCATATCCTAGAGACTCAAATTTTATTTACGCAGTTATTGATGAAAAAGGAAGAGTCGGCGAAATATCGATGGAAGATGAAACGCCTTTTGAGTTGAAGGGAAAACCTTTCCTGGAAGCAGTAAGGTCTCTTGTTCATTATGCGCAAAGCCTTTATTCCGGTTAGAATACTCAGAATAAATTATTTTTTATTTTTACTTAACCCTATCCGCAGCCATATTATGCGCTTCTATATAGTTCTCAACAAGATGGCTCCAGTCTGCTATGTCAGCTAATCTCTTTGCTTTCAACTTATTCTCGATCCTGTCCTGTTTTGTCAGGGTCGTGAATTTCCTGAAAATTTCTGTCAGCTTCGCAACTGCCTCATCCTGTGACTTGTTCAACCTCTCTACAACATAGATTCCAGGATTTTTCTTGCCCTTATCCTGTTTTTGGATATACCTTCCAAAACCTGCCAGGTCTGTTGTCACAGAAGCAACGCCCATGCCGCCTGTTTCCATCGGAGTGTAGCCCCAGGGCTCGTAATAGGATGGGAAAACACCGAGGTGCGAGGCCATGATCGCTTCATAATAAGTCAGGTCTGTCAGCCTGTCAGCACCAGTAAGATAGATCGGATAATAGATTACCTTAACATTGTCAGTATTGCTGTTGTTGAGGTTATTCTCTCTCAATGCTCTTATTACCTGGTCATTCCCTTCGTCATGGAGCTCGTGTGTGCAGACAGGAGCATTACCCTCTCTGATCAACCTGAAGAGCCTTTTTTCAGTCAGCTTTACAAGAGAGTTTCCTAATAAGAATTCTTTGTTTATCTCTTTTTTCCCAACAATCCCATAAATCAGCCTGTCCCTTATCTCTTCAGATACATCCTGGATAGAATCTTGTATATCTTCAAAATTTGTCCTGTTTTCCATGATGCAGGACTTAATTTCTTTAACACCCGCCGGCACCCAGATGAATGCAAGGATTGTCTTATCTGTTTCCTCTTTTTTCATTAGTTCATTCAGCTTCCCCAGTGCCCGGATATATACATCAATCCCTTTGTTCTTGAACTCGTTCCTTCCTGCAAGAAAGAATATCAATGCTTCATCAAGATCAAACTGGTAATATGGAAAAAAATAGAACATGGCGAATTTCTTTATCTTTCCCTTTAGCAACTTGTGCTTCACAGAAGCTTCATCAAATGTCGGAAAAATGCTTGTGTCAAGCCCGTTTGGTAGCAGGATGTCAGGTTTTTTCCCTAAAAAATGGGTTGCTTCAAGCCCTGTTATCTCAGAGACTGTGGTGAACACATCAGTGCTCTGGGTGCATGCCTTTTCAGTAAGGAACTTTGCAGGAATACCAAATTTATATGCTTCTTCCTGCGGGTTGAGCTTATCCAGAAGGCCATACAGGTCCACATTATTCGTGGAAAGAGTCCTTCCAAGCATAGTAGCGTGTGTCGTGAAAACTGTTCCGATTTTTACATTCCTGGATTTCAGGTATAATAATGCGCCTCCTGCCAGCCATTCATGGCACTGGGCCACAATCTTTTTGTCAGGCAGCGCAGACTTTATCTGCTCAAGAACAATGCCTGCGCAGTATGACCAGAGCATGGGCTCGTCATAGTCATGGAACTGTGTTCCCAGTGAATCAATATTGAATTTTTCCCATAATTCCCCTTTTATCTCGTTTAGTTTATTTGTGAAGGCGGAGTAATCTATAAGGATAGTATTCGGCTCACCTTCTATAAGCCAGTTTCCGAAATGGCATGTTATGCCTGAATTATGGATTTTTTCACAGATCTCTTTGAACATAGAAGGCGGCTGACTTTCCCTGAACACTTCTTTGATGTTCTTGCCCGGGAAAAAAGGTCCCACTGCGAAATAGCCTTCTTTGTAGAACTGGAGCATCCTCTTTACTTTGGAAGTGATGACTGTATGTATTCCGCCTACTTTATTGCACACTTCCCACGATAGTTCAAACAGATACTCTGCTTTTGGTTCCATGTTGCTATCCTGTGAAAAATATTTTTGACAATACTAGTCCTATCAATATTCCAAGAGCCATCCCGTACATGAATTCTTTTGCCATGTCCCAGGCAAAATGTTTCCATAAGAAGTCCTTGATCTCATGCTCTTCTTTATCAATATCCTTTAATAGCTTTAAGGACAGGTCCGGCTTCTTGTCTTTTCCATGGCTTTCTTTCTTTTTCTCTTTTTCAGTCTCTTCTTTTTTATCGGCAACAGACTCTTTCTTAGGCTCTTTTTCCTTTACTTCTTCTTTTTTCTCTTCTTTTGCTTTTATTGGTTCTTTTGCAGACTCATCTTTTTTTTCTGGTTTTTCTTCTGCTTTTTCAGGTTCAGGTGTAATCTCAACCATGCTATTA
>JAFGSP010000119.1 GCA_016934775.1 Candidatus Woesearchaeota archaeon
ATTGAAAAGTTAAAATCTTCCTATAAAGACTCAAATGCCAATAAAAGAAGGTATTATGTCTTTCAGATTGATATGCTTGTTCTTGAATTGCTTATTAGTGAATTTCCCTTCACTAAAGAGATAAATCCAGAGGTAGCTAAGGAGATTATCAAGAATGAGGAAAGTATAGCTTATCTCGTTAATAAGGCAAAGGGATATCTCAAAGAAGAGGATAAGAAAGGCAGTTCAGCAGAATATAAGCTCCACCAGATAAAAAAGGCTCTGAAAGGGAAGAATCTTACAAACTACCCTAATTTTATTAGGACTGCTTTAACAAATCTAAGAGGAAAAGAGCCAAATCACTATGGAGAATTTAAGAATCTAAATATAAGCAAAATCTGGTTCGTCTTATTAAATGATTCAGCCTTAATAGAGTTACTTTCTTATTCTCTTGTTAAGTACGCCTGTTTTGTTTTAGAGAATTTCAAGAAGGAGATAAAGCTTAATCAGTACTTAGTGATGTTCATTATTGGAGCTTCTCAGCAAAGAGTTCCTAAAGTTCATCTGTCTAACAAAAAGATACCATATTACATGGCTATCAAGAGGTTTACTTTCTGCTACAGAGACATATACCCCTATTTTTGCACTAATAAGGAAATCTCGTTTATAAAATCTCATATTGAGTACATAGAAGAATCAAGAGGGATATTGGAGAGCACCATTAATAAAGCAAAAATGATTGAAAGGGAGGTGAGACACGAAGCTGAAAATAAGAGAAGAGCTATATAAACTATTGGTAGCCATTTAATTTATAGTTAAACCTATCTCGCTTTCTTCAGATTTCTGGTGGAGATAACAAACAATATCACTAGAGCAATAGCAAGATAAGCCCCAAGATACGCCAGCTCTTCATAGATAAAAGGCAGCTCCACCCCGAATATCATCACTTTCCTGAAAGCTAGAGAAGCCAGCACAAAAGGGTTCTTGGCAGCGAAAACAGCCGCAAGAGGCGGCATTATCTCCAACGGAGTTATATTATCGCTGAACAGGAAAAAACCCAGCACAAGGAAAGTAGACGTCAATATAGATGTCTGGACATCTCTTATCAGCACAGAGAGTATCATTCCCAGCAACACAAATATAGAAGATAAAAGAATGACAACTATCACAATAGGCCATATATTAGAAACAACATCAATTCCGAACTTCAGCTGGCCGACTCCCAGAAGCACAGATATCTGGAACAATACTACCAGGAGGTTCGTCAAGATCAGACCAGATACAAATATAAAATCAGGCACTGGAGCAAGAAGATTCCTGTAGAACGCCTTTGAATTAAATTCCGCAAGGCTCACTATGTTGGCAAATAGTATGCTTATGAAGATTATAATTATAGCGACCATGCCTGGGAATGCCAGCTTTATGTTCTCTATACCCGGAAGAAGAGGCTCATAGTTCTGCAGTATGGGTTTTACCAATTTTTCAGCCATATCAGGGTCTAGTTTAGCAAGGTCTGCAAGGCTTTCATTCATCTCCTGCTGTATCAAGGTTATCCTCTCTACAGCAGCGTCAATCTTCACTATGTATTCATCAGAGCTCTCGATATCCTTATCAAGCATCTCCTTTACATTGTCCAATAACAAAATAGCGTCATCAAACTGCTGCTGCTGCTGCTTGATATAGCCATAGAACTCCTCTGTAGTTCCTGTAAAATTAGATAAAGCATATTCAAGCTCTTCGATTGAAGATACTGCAGAATTCACTGCAAGCGATGTTGCATAAGAAGGCTTAAGGTCAATTGATGCTAATGTCAGGTTTGTAGATTCATTGAAAACTATGAGATTGCTCTGGTTAATCGTATAGTCATAGAAGCTCAGGTTCTGGAAAGTTATATTGTTTATGAGCAGGTAATCAAGATCTGTAGTTATATTATAGACACCCTCTATTTCATAGACAAAAAATTCTCTGTCCGCAATCTGTATCTTTTCTTTAAGGTTCTTGAGCTCAGACATCATAGCATCAGATCTGGACTTGTAATCTGTATAGGCACTGTCTGCTCTTTCTGAAACGTTGTTTATGTTTGACTGGACTTCCTTGATCTCCTCATAAATAGGAAGGAATTCTTCCCTTATCTCAATCAGTCTTTGTTTTCTCTCTATGAGGTCTGATTTTATAGATTGGGATTCATTGACAAGCACATTGATGTCCTCGTTCTTGTCATAGAGATAGGCAACCATGTTTTCTATATTAGAGAAAATTGTCTTGGCTGATTCTATGCTTATTTTTTCAGCCTCAACACCAAAATAATCAGAAATATGCTCAACTATCTTGTTTGAGAGTGATTTCCTGGAATTGTCGAAATAGAAGGTTATAGTGCCTGAAGGGAACTCTTCATCAGTCTGCTGGCCGAAATCATCGCTGAATTCAAGACAGATATGCGTATACTGTAGGGACATCTGTTTGACGCATTCAGATGTATCTGAAAATTCAGTTATCACAGCAAACTCGCTGAAGTTCTGGAAAGCCGGCCCAAAAGATGAGAAATCATTGCTAATGACACCAATATTGATGTCATTGAGCCCTTCTCCTGAAAAGGTTATACCTATGATTGCTATCAACGCCAGAGGGCCAATTATGAGAAGAAGCACAGAGCTAAGATTTCTGAATATAATCTTAAAGTTCTTGTACTGCTCCATGATAATATCTTTAATTATCATTTTGCCCTCTCTGAAAACTCTTTCATCAGGTCTGTTGCAGAGCTGACTTTCAACGTATCAAGAACTCCTTTGCTCAATATACCGACTCTGTTGCAGTTTTCCTTTATCTCTGAAAAGATATGTGAGATCACAAGTATGGTTTTCTTTTCTCCGCCTACTTTCTTCACAACATCCCAGAACTGCTTCACAAGAAGCGGATCTAGTCCTGTAGTTGGCTCATCTAGTATCAACAGCTCAGGGTTATGAACAATAGAGATAGCGAAATCAAGCCTCCGTTTCATGCCACCAGAGAGGCTTTCTGCAAGCGTGTTTTTTGATGATGATAAAGCTACTGAACTAAGTATGCTGTCAATATGCTTCTTCAGCTCTTTTCGGGGTTTTTTCACCCTGTAGAGGTTTGAATAATACATCATGTTCTCGTACACAGTCAGCTTATCGTAGAATGAATTCTCCTGTGTCGTCAGGCCCACTATTTTTCTTAGTATATAAGAGTCGCCTGTTATATCGACGCCATTGAAAAGGACTTTACCGGAATCTGGTTTGCAGATCCCAAGAAGGATATTTGTCAGCGTGCTCTTTCCGCTCCCAGAGCCGCCCAACAGGCCGAAGATGTCTCCGTGATATATCTTGAGGTCGATCTTATTCAGAACTCTTTTTTTTCCGAAAGATTTCGATATGTCGCAGAACTCAATGACAGGTTGCATAAAAGAAGTTATAGTGGTGAAGTATTTAAATTTATTTTTGGTGGGGGTAAAAGTATACTAGATACTATGAGCTTGTATTTTATTAGCATGACAATAATTTTATTAACAAGTACTCCATTTAATAAACAAAAATGACAGAAGATTTTTACTTTGATACCTCAATCTGGCTAGATGTTTATGAGAAAAGAGGTGTGAACGGTGAAAAGGGATTTAAGCTAATAGAAATAATAATTCTAGATGGTAAAAAGATATATTATTCAACTCTTAATCTCAAAGAATTTCAAGCACTTGGATATAGTCAAGATGAAATTGAAGAGATATTAGCACCTGTCAAACCTAATTTTTGTAAAAAAATCTTATTTGATAAAAAACAAGTGCTTGAAGCAAAGAAATTATCTATTCAAAGAAAAGTATCAAAGAGTGATTCTCTTCATGCTGTTCTTGCTAGGGATAATAACCTACAGTTAATCGCAAGAGATCATGACTTTGATTTTCTAAAAGACATATCAAGAGCTAAAAAACCTGAAGAGTTTATTGAAGATTAAGCTCCTTCTCAATATTGTCAAAAGCTAATTCTCTTGCTTTTTTTAGATCTTCTTCAGTGGTTTTTCTCTTTGAAGCGCCATACATTTTTCTTAACTTAAGCAAAGCCTCTTCTTTCTCTAATTGTTTAATTTTATCTCTAATGGCTTCTCTTATAAATTCTGTCTTGGTTGTATATCTATGCTGCTTCATAGTTTTTTCTATATCTTGCATAAATCCATTATCTAGTTTTAGACTGATTGCTTCCATAGTAATAGTTAGTAATACTTAGTAGTATTTAAGATTTGCGGTTGCTGAATAGTATTTTACCAATTGTTTAAGTCTTATAATCTAGAGGTAGATCTTATCTCCAGCAAACTTCCACAATGAAAATCAAAAATTTTCAAGCTTTAGTTTCTCCAGGAAACTAAAACATCATCAGTCCGTTCATAAGGCCGTACTGCAGAATCTTCAACTTTTATTGAGATCCCTGCTTTGTGCATCAACAGCCCTGTCCAGGCAATCATAGCGCCGTTATCCACAAGAAATTGGTTCTCAGGGCAGTAAAGCTTTGCATCTCTCTCCTGGCACATTATCCTGCACATCTCCTGCAGGCGCTTGTTGCAGGCAACTCCCCCTCCCAGAAGAAGCTCATTTTTCTCGCAGTGCGCCATCGCTCTCTCTGCTGTCTCTACAAGCATGGAAAAGATTGTCTCCTGCAGCGAGAATGCAAGATCCTCTACTTTGTATTTTCTTGTCTTGTACTTGTTTTTTAGATTAGTAAGAAGGCCGCCGAAGCTCACATCCATGCCCTTGACTGCATATGGCAGCTGTATGTATTTTTTCCCTTTTTTTGCCAATTCCTCGATCTTAGGGCCTCCTGGAAAACCAAGCCCTGTAAACCTTGCAAACGAGTCAAGGAGATTCCCAGCGCCGTTGTCAAGAGTCTCTCCGAATATCCTGTACTTTCCGCCATCATACGCAATCACCTGGGTGTTAGCCCCAGAAACATATAACAGGACAGGATCTTTGCACTCAGGAAAAAGCATCCTTCCTATCTCAAGGTGAGCAATGCAATGGTTTACGCCGACAAGCGGCTTCTTCAACTTAAGAGCAAGTGTCCTTGCTGTGACAGCTCCTATCCTGAGAGCATGGCCTATTCCCGGAGATATTGAAAAAGAAATAACATCTATGTCCTCTTGTTTTATTCCTGCTTTTTCAAGTGCTTCTTTCAGCACTCTATCACACACTTCAATATGATGCTCACCCATCTTGACAGGAATCATACCGCCTGTCTTAGTGGAGTAGCTGTCTTTAACGTTTGCCAGAACTTTGCCTTTATCTGTAACAATACCAACTCCGAACGTATGGGCTGTTGATTCTATGCCTAGGGAGATCATGAATAAAGAGAATCAGGATTTGTTTAAAAAAGTTGGTCTAGTAGCTATCAGAATAATAAGCTATGCTTCCATCCCATACTTTTTTTGACGGAGGAGAAACATAAGCCCATCTTTTCTTTGCGAGGGTATCTGATGAAATCTTAATATTCCTTATCAAACTATCTGTCTGCTCCTTTCCCTTAATAATAAGCTCAATTATATCTTCATTCACATCCAATGAACTGTCAATCAGGAAAACATAGTCTTCCAGCACATCTGCCCTAATAAAACCCTCTTTCATATCAAACAGGGCTCTGACAGAAGAGATGTAATCAGATAACCAATTTAGTAGGTATAACGCATCCATTTTTTCACCTTCTTCCACATATAGTCCAGCTATCTGCCAAGCATCTCTAACCATACGCATCTGTTCATCAATCATTGGCCCATAAAGCAATAGTGTCCTTTCATTGGCAAGCGTAGACGGATTCATTTCAAAAGCAGTGTATTTTTTTATATGTCCAATCAAAACCTCAGAGAGATTATCCCTTGCCTCTGCTGACCAGTTAATCTTATCTAATGAAGGTGAATACACTATTTTCCAATCAAATATGAACTCTCTCAAACCATTAATTTCCGCCATTTTCCAGATAGAGAGTTACAATTAAAATAAAAAGATAGGGGGTAAAAAAAAGCAATAGTTTTTGCGATATTTTTAAAAATAAGTTGTTCTAACACGAAAATTATGGGAGGAGTCACAATTGATAATCTGGTTCGTGTTGATCATGAAGAAATTCATACACAAAACATCCAGAGACTTGCGGAAAGGTTCAGCCATGTTCCTCAAGCTAAGATTCAATCAGTGTATTGTGAAATAAGAACCGGACTTGAAGAAAATGCAGTGGTTTTTCAGCACATCCCCCAGGTCACTTATAATGCTGCAGCAAAACAACTTACAAAATATAATGGAAAACACATGAGAAGTGACTAGTTTAATCTAACTTCAAAATATTCTCTACATAAATCAAAAAAATCTTCCTGGTGAACGACTTGCGCCTGTATTACCAGGAGAGGAATAATACTGGTCGCAGCTGACTTCTGAAACAATATTCCTGACCAAACTAGTCTTAATAGCTTCTGACAATTTACATCCTTCTTCCCCGCAGGTATATTTACTCAAACATCTCAATAACTCTGTCGATTCTTCTGGGTGGCCCAACTCATTATATATTATGCTGATAGCTAACCCTATATTCAGATACTCTGGAATTTTTTCTTGAAAATCATGCACCTGGTCCAATCTGGCATGGATGAAATCACCTGCAATGAAATATGCCTTTTCATCAAGAAATTCAATTAGGTCAAACCAAAACTCTGTGTTCCCTGTATTGTCTCTTTCAAAAACAAAGGTCTTATGAATATCATTATCTGAGACAGAATCAAGAAGCCTTGCTAATCTTTCAACCTGGCCGAATTCATTAGAAGCCAGGCATAGTTGAGCCATCTCTACTG
>JAFGSP010000120.1 GCA_016934775.1 Candidatus Woesearchaeota archaeon
ATCTATCTACATGTGTGTATAATCACCACTAATCTGTGATTACGACCCATAATCTTTTTAAATAACTTCAAATTATGATTGTCATAAAACTAATAATAAGGTGAAACAAATGGTTAATCTTGATGACAAAATAGCTAATTTAAAGTCAATTTTGGATAGTACAAAAGCAAATTTTAACATGACACAACTGCCTCAGCAGGTCGGATTATCTGATTATGCAAAGGGAGAACTCCAAAAAGTCAATGAAACACTAACAGTGATTGACGCAGGATTCACACAATTGGCAAAAAAAGCAGCTGAATACCAGTCACTGTTTGCTGCAAAGACTTACACAATGGAAGACTTTATATCTGCAGCTGAGGCTGCAAAAAAAGGAGATAATACAAAATATGATCTCCTGAGGACCAAGGTCTCACAAGATGACGCTGTATCTAAGTTTGATCTTGAGGGGACTCCCATGGGATATATTGAGCAAGCAGAAGCCCATATATTGGGAGTAAGCAGGGTAATTGAAAACCTCGATAAGTTTTTGCAGGAAGGAGATGAAACTCAGGTAATGATGAACCTGAGCAGATTTGATTCTGATAATCCGGCTAATGGCATCTATAATCTTATTGCTGAACTTGATTATGATATCAACAAATTATCAGGAAAAACAGAAGAAAGGCAGACAGGCACAGCTATCAACATTCAGGTTAAGGGGAGTAATTCAGGTAATATAACAGCAGGTGATAATATTGTTGTGGGAAACATTACCAATAGCCATGGTGTAAGTATTGGCTCCAATATAAGCACTACTGCTGGACCTAAAAGGATAAGCGAACAATTTGATGGTGTTTCTGAGCTTTATATCGAAGGCGGAAGATATGCTAATGTTGACTTTCAATTTGGTAGTGATGAAACTGTATATGTAAGAATTGTGGGAGGAGGCAGTACGTTCCAGACAGAGGAAAAGCTTTTAGTATCCTTAGAGGATGATACTTCATTGAGAGTCAATCTTCCTGTAGGAATGCCAACTGTAATGACCGGGATGAATGCGCTGGAATTTACTATTTCACAATATAAAGGAGATGTTCCCGACTTGCCTCTGATTATATTAAGAGAGTGCAAGCATCCGGGATACATGGGCAGACCAGAGTATGAGCCTCTTGTCAAAATAGAATAACTTTTCCCTTTTTTTCAACTTCTCTTTATTATCTCAACAAACGCGTCAGCGATCTTTTTCTCCTTATCAGCAGGATACTCTGTATCAGCCAAGGTCCTGCCTTCCAGTGGCTTATCTGATCCAATTCCGGCAAAGAAATTGTTTATCTTCTTTATCCTCGGATAGTTGCTCTTGAAGCCGTGGTCAAGGCTGGACATCACAAGCCATTCCATGTCAAGGAAATTGCCGCCTGCCTTTAAATCGCGTTCAAGAGCCTTTCTTGTCTGCCTGAGCACTGAGATCGTGTTGACTGTAGTGCCCTGGTAGGTCTTTTCTTTCACAGAAGAAGCAAACAGTTCTGAAAAATTCTTGTCAAGGCACAGCTGGTTGCTGATGGGATAAGCCCTGCAGTCGCCTTCTATGATCTTATTCTCGTCCAATGCAGCAACAGGGATGCATATATCTCCAATCTTCCTGGCTGGGTCAAGCAGCCCTATCTTGCCGTAATGGAAAACATTCACTGTTATATCACTGAAATATGAATTCAGGCTGGAATAAATCTGGCCCAGCACATTTCTTGCCTGGTCCGCGAAGATGTAATCAAAAGCTACTACTGTCTTTTTTCCAAGATGGAGCAATTTATAGTTCAAATAGTCATTCACTGACTCAAAGTCCGGCTTCAGTCCGTTGAGTGAAAGAGACTTGTGCGGGCCGAAAAGCAGGTATAGGCCGCCTTCTTTCTTCACAGCATCCTTATCTATCTTCCTGAATATCTCAGCAACCTGATTAAAAGAAAATTCCTTGAATCTCCTGAAAGCCATGCCGATATCATCTTTGTAATATCTCACTTCAAGCTCAATCTTTTTCCCGATAAGCTCTCCCAGGGCATGGACAAGGTCTTCATCTCTTACTCCTCTCATTATTCCCCTTGAATTCACCACATGCAGGTCTCCATTAAAATGCATGAAATGGGGCTCTGTGGATTTTCCAGGATAATATTTCTCAGCATTTTCCAGTGCCTTTTCTATTTCTTGCATCGTGAATGCATTATGTATCACGATTCTTTTGAGGCCTTTTATCTGCTCTTCCCTTTTTCCTGCATTTGGAGAAAGCTTCCTGTCAAAGACATAAGCCTTCCTCTGCTCCAGGTCCATCACATAATCTTCTTTTTCTTGTTTCATTTAAACCATGATCCCCGCGATAAGCGGCGCAAAGTTAAGGAACATCAGCGCATTGAAAAGTATATTGGAAGCGCTGAATATGATGTTTTTTCCGAAAGGGTAAGCAAAAAGGAAATGATACATAGTGAAAACAAGCGCATTATGGGCTATGTTCACGATTATCCCTACCAACGTAATGTTCGCTCCGGGAAAGAGCGAGCTCAGGAAAGCCATAAGCGAATAACCGAGCAGCATCGGTATTGTAAAAGGGCTGAAATTAGTGCAAAATATAGTGTAAAGCACGCCGCCGAGCAATGCAAGTATAAGCCCTGCTGTAAACCCATACTTATATCCGCACAAGATTATGCCGAGAGAGAGCAGCTCAAACTCCACAGGCAGA
>JAFGSP010000121.1 GCA_016934775.1 Candidatus Woesearchaeota archaeon
AGTTTCATCATATCTTACAGATGCTTCTGTATATATTATCTGAGGAACTCCAAATTCCCTGCTTGCATATAGGGCTACCTTTTGTCCAGCCATAGTCTCAGTGTCTCTAAGATTACCTTCAAGACATGAGTATTCTTCATCTGTCATCGTGCCTAACGCAATAGGACCAAAGTCCCCAGAAGATAAACAATGACCTATCATCGGCAACTTCTTCTCAAGATCAACTGCATGAGGAGAATAAGGATGCAAAACCGAGAAGGGATCTTCATCTGTATTTACAGGAAAATCCTTCTGATTTTCAGTCAAAGGACAAAACGCATCATATAACACAGCTCCCTGGCCGAGTCTTATCTCATGATTATAAACATGATATCCCTGAGGCAGTGCAGCAACAGCAAATAATGTAAGTCCGTTGATTTCTTTTGATTGTAGGTTGTTCATCCTGAACAGTGATAACACCTTATATTTAAAGATTACACAAAAAAAGAACAAAATCAAGTATTTTCAATAAAAAACTACCTAATTCTAATCAATCTGGGTTTTTTTCTTACGACATATGCCTTGTCATTCTTCCTCACTTTTTCAGGAACTTTAAATGAGACAAGGTCACCTTGTCTGGCAGTAATTATCCTGGAATTTTCTTTTAGCATCTCATCAACAGTAAATGATACAACACCTGTTGTAGGTCCGGTTATCAGCATCTCGTCTTTTTCTTTCACACTGCCTGATTCTATAAAAAGAGAGGCTACTTTCTTTTTTGAATAATAGTTCTGTATTTTTCCGAGATAGGTTTTTTTCTTTGTTGCTTTTGAGCCGTAGGCTGCAGACCATTCTCCAAGCTTATTTCCAAGATAATAGCCACCTTTCCAAAAACCCCTGTTGAAGACGCTCTCAAGCTCTTTTATCCATTTTTTTACTTTCTCCTGAGTGTATTTCCCAGATTCCCATGAGTCTGCAGCTTCCCTGTAGGCCTTGACAGTAGCATATACATATTCCGGGCTTCTCCCTCTTCCTTCTATCTTCAGCACTTCAACGCCAGCATCCAATATCTTGTCGAGGCAGTTGATTGTGCAAAGGTCTTTTGGAGACATCACATAATTATTATCTATCACTAACTCATGTCCTGTCTCGTCATCAAAAACCCTGTACTTTCGCCTGCATGTCTGGAGGCAGTCTCCCCTGTTTGCTGAATGATTATAGGCAGCAAGGCTCATGTAGCATTTTCCTGCTATTGAGACACATAAGGCGCCATGAACAAACAATTCTATCTTCAGGATGCCGTTAGGGCCTTGAATCTTTTCCTCCCTGACTTTTTCGATTATTTTTTTGATCTGAGATAGGGAAAGTTCTCTTGCAAGTACAACAACATCTGCATACTTAGAATAGAATTTCACTGCCTCGAAGTTTGAGACATTTGCCTGTGTGCTGATATGCACCTCCTGGCTGATGGAATGCGCATATTCAATTGCTGCAATATCAGAAGCGATGACTGCGCTTATCCCTGCTTTCTTGGCAGAATCACATATCTTTCTCATCTCTTTGAGCTCATCATCATAAAGCACTATGTTCAGGGCAAGATATGTCTTGACATTGTGAGAACGACATAGTTTAGAGATCTTTTTAAGATCAGATAGCTTAAAATTCCTGGCAGCGCGTGCCCTCATATTGAGCTTCTCTATCCCGAAATACACAGAGCCTGCGCCTGCCTTGATAGCTGCCATGAGCGATTCCCAGGATCCGCAGGGAGCCATTATCTCGATTGCCATGATACAGAAAAGGATTATATAGAATATTAAAAAATTAGCTGATTTTCCTTGCAAAACTCAAAAACCCTGAATGTCCTATTGCCTGCGACATAGGCCTTACTTTCCTTTCTTTTATTTCCCATTCCCGCTCGATCATCTCAGAAGTTTTCACATGCACAAACCCCTCTCCCAGATTGTTGACAAAATCCATGACCTGGGGAATTGTCGGGCTGTAGGAGACAAGGAACCCGCCAAATTTAAGTGATTTGTGAGCCACGTCAAGAAACTCCCATGGCGAAGGCAGATCAAGCAATACCAAATCCACATTCTTTTCATCAAATCCTTCTTTGGCATCCCTGTTCTTCAGCATCATGTTCTTGATGCCGAATTTACTGATATTCCCCTCAACAAGCTTAAAAAAATCTTCTCTTATCTCATAAGAATACACTTTCTTGCATATCTGGGAAAGAAATATGCCAAGGGCGCCTGAGCCTGCCCCTGCCTCTATCACTATAGACTCTTTTGTAAGGCCTGCTTCTGTAATTATCAGCCCAATATCCTTAAGAGGGATTATCTGGGCAATCCTCTTCAGTTTCTGATATTCGTCAATAAATGATGACTCAACTAATCTGAACTTCACTCCTTTATTGCTTGATACCCTACTGCCTAATTTTGCTTTTTTGATATCCTCGCCTGAGATCATGCCAAAATTAGTGTGCATATTTTTATCTTCTTCTTTCAGGATAAATTTTTTTCCTGATTCGGTAATCAACAATCTCATGATTTTAAAAAGAATTTAAATTCTATTTTATACTTTTCTGTATACCCAAATCTTTTTAAGTTAATTATTATCCCAATCAAAAAATGACCCTGGAAGAAAAAATAGTTTTTGAAAAAGACAATATCCTTGTGTATCCTAATGGCATTACACCTGTACAACTGGTTCATACTTATGATCCTGTTAGATTAAATTCCTTTAGTAACCCTATTCCTTTTGAAGATGTACATAAGCTTCTTGATGAATTACTCAGTGAAGTTAAGGATTGGTATCTTACTAAATACGGAGAAGTATTTAATAATTATAAGTTAGGAGATAGAATTGGTACAGTTAGGGAGAGATTTTGGAGCGATGAAAAATTCAGACAAGCCTTTAAAATGCTTGAACTTGATTATTCAGATGTAGAAAAGGCGACTATCCCCTGGTGGAACGAGATTGCAGCTGGAGAGACATCACATACTAATCTAGTTGAGGAATCCGGAATTATTAAA
>JAFGSP010000122.1 GCA_016934775.1 Candidatus Woesearchaeota archaeon
GGAAAAAGTGCCTTCATATTGGAAACAGTGGGATTAAATGAATAATTTCCAGTAAAGAATAATTCGTGGAACTTAATAAACAGGAAGTCAAAACCAGACACTAAATAGAGAAAGCCGCAGATCAGGATTATAGATACTGTGAATATACCTGAGAAAAACATCAAGTCATAAAAAAACCTCATGAAATCTTTTCTATTTCCTAAGTAATATCCTATCAGAATCACCCAGAATATTGATATGCTCACATAATACAGCTGCTGGGCTTTCTGCAATAGCAACTTCACATCAAGCAGATGGCTGACCTCATTTTCATTGAAGAATTCTGAGTCAAGTTCATTTTTTGATTTGAAAAAACCCATAATGTTTTTTGCAGCATCTAGAGCTTCCTGTTTAGTGAACCTGTCGTAAATTTTGTATTGCTGGAAATTCTTTTCGTAGAAGTTAAGGTTGTAAATTATTGAGAACATAGTTGAAAAAAATAATATCAAAAACACAGGAATAACTGAGATAACAACCAGGCTTTTGGAGAATTTTTTCTTATGCATAATAATACTTACCCTTGCTCTTCTGTTCTCTGTCTTTCACAGAATCAAGCTTGTTTATCCTTGGCCTGCCTGAGATCTCTTCTCTCCTGAGAGATATCTCAAGTTCTTTCAGCAGGTTGTTCATGCCTTTCTCCATCTCAAATGGCCCTTGTGCTTTTCCCTGTACAGCAGGCTCTCCTGTGAATACAAGCAGCCTATCTGACAGATAATCAAGGAAAAGGAGATCGTGGTCCACAATAAGGGCTGTTATGTTTCTCTGCATGACTATGTTTGAAATAACTTTTGAGACATTCAGCCTCTGCTCTACATCAAGATATGCAGAAGGCTCATCCAACAAGATAAGTTCAGCATCCTTTGACAGGGCTAGTGCAATGGCAACTCTCTGCAGCTCTCCACCAGACAGTTCATTTATCTTTCTCATGAATAATGGTTTTATATCAAGCGGCCTTATCAGCTCCACATCATATTTCTGGATAGCTTCATTCAATACAACCATAACAAGTTCTTCTGAATCAGCCTCTAGATACTGAGGCTTGTATGAAACTTTTACATTCAGGTCTAGCTTCACGTTATCGGGCTTGTCAACACCTGCAAGCAGTTTAACAAAACTTGTTTTTCCTATCCCGTTCTCTCCTAGGATACCGACTTTCTCGTTCATCCTCAGCTCTCCTTCATCAGCATCAAGGCTGAAACTGCCAAGTTTTTTCTTGAGCTCAGGCCAGTTTGTCAAAGTATGTGTATCAGCTGATTTCAAAGGAGCTTTTACCTGGAACTGTATTTTATGGTCTCTAAATCTGACATTTTCTTCTCGTAGATATCCTTCAAGGAAAGTATTTATCCCGTTCTTTGTCGGCCTTAATTGTGATACGACACCGAAAGCTCCTTCGCGGCCGTACATAATATGGACAAGGTCTGTCATATAATCAAGCGCAATGAGGTCGTGCTCTATCACAATCACTGCAGTCTCTTCATTGGCCAGATTTCTAATCTCTTTCGCTACTTTTAGCCTCTGCTTTATGTCAAGGTAAGAGGTTATCTCGTCAAAGATATACAGGTTAGCTTTTCTTAAGAATGTGGCTGCTATCGCAACTCTTTGCAGCTCTCCGCCTGATATGTTTTTAATATCCCTGTCAAGTATTTTTGTTAACTCGAATTTTTCAGCCATTTTTTCAAGGCTGCCTGTTTCATCAACTTTTTTTAGCAGGTCTTTAACTTTGCCCTTGTATTGCTTTGGTATCATGTCAACATGCTGAGGCTTATATGCAGTCTTTATCTCCCCTTTTTTTACCCGGTCGAAAAACAGCTGCGCTTCACTTCCTTTAAAGTATTCAATCAATTCATCTACTCCTGCTTCTTTTTCATAATTGCCAAGATTTGGCTTGAGAACATCTGCTAATATCTTTATTGCTGTGCTTTTTCCTATCCCGTTTACTCCGATTATCCCTACGACTTTTCCGAATACAGGAGTTGGTAGGTTATATAATGCAAAGAGGTTCTGGCCGTATCTATGGATAGGCTCTTTATCCAGGGCTTCAGGCAAATTTATAATCTTTATAGCATCAGGAGCCTGTTTGGGACAGATACCGCAGCCGATGCATAGTCCTTCATCTATCAAAAGCTTGTTGCCGTCAAAATACATGCATTCATCGCCTTTCCTGTTTATTGGGCAGAGGCTCTGAATATACTTCTTCTTCTCCATATCCTTGAGCTTTGTATTGTCGATGACTGCTATTCTCTTTGCCATACTTAGGATGAAGTTAGAAAGTTTATTTAAATACTTTCATTAGTTTTATAAATTTCATCCCCTTTTCTTTGCCTGATGAAGGCCTTCATTGTTTACCCTACATACAGGATAATAGATAACAAAGCTTATGTGTATCTTTTTGGCAGATTGGAGAACGGCGAGTCATTTCTTTCTATCAATCAGTTCAGGCCATATTTCTTTATTAGGACAAAAGATAAAGATAAATTGGGCCTGGTAAAGACAGACCTCAAGTATGATCTTGAGGACACTAAGCTGAAATCTTTTTTCGGAGATAAAGTTACTAAGTTAACTCTTGATGTTCCCAGTTCAGTTCCTGAGTTCAGGGATGCGTTGCATAAGCAGGATATCCTAACTTATGAGGCAGACATAAGGTTTGTATACAGGTTCATGATAGACAATGGCATCAAGGGCTCTATGAATCTCGAGGGAGAATTCAAGAAGGGAAATTATGTAGATAGGATATATGAGCAGCCTGAGATAACTCCTGCATATTTCAAGCCTGAACTAAGGACACTTTCTATAGACATAGAGACTTCAATGGATCTTAAGGAAGTATATTCAATTTCACTGTATTCAAAAGATTTTGAAAAAGTCCTGATCGTCTCATCAAAAAAACTGAATAAGGCAGAATCATTTGGCTCAGAAAAAGAGCTTCTTGAGAGATTTAAGGAAATAATACATAACTATGATCCAGATATCATCACTGGCTGGAACCTTATAGATTTTGATTTTAAGATTCTGAAGGAAAAATTCGACCAGCATAAGATCCCATTTATTTTAGGCAGGGCAGAATGGCATGGTAAGATAAGGATATTTGACTCTTTTTTCAAGGATTCAACAGCAGACATCGCAGGCAGAGTAGTATTGGATGGGATGCATCTGCTTAGGATTTCATTTATAGGGTTAAGTGACTACAGGCTTCAGACAGCGGCTGAAGAAATTCTTGGCGATACAAAACTGGATGTATTCGGAGAAGTGGACAAAGGCGAGGAGATAGAGAGGCTGTTCAGGGAAGAGCCGCAGAAACTCGTAGATTATAATCTCAAGGATTCTGTGCTGGTATATAAGATACTGGAGAAAAAGGGCATAATTGACCTGACTATCCAGCGCTCTTTGTTGACAGGTATGCAGCTTGATAGGGTAAGGTCATCTATTGCATCCCTTGATAATTTATATCTCCGGGAGACGATGAAACAAGGATATGTATGCAGCACAGGAAGCTTCAGGCAGAGGGAAGAAAGGATTAAAGGAGGGTTTGTCAAGGACTCTGTCCCCGGCATCTATGATTTCATCAATGTCCTGGATTTCAAGAGCCTATATCCCAGCATCATAAGGACTTTCAACATCGATCCTATGACATTCATACCAAAAGAACTGCATAAGAAATATAATTCCAGTGAGGTGATTACAGCCCCTAATGGAGCATGGTTCAAAAAAGAAGAAGGCATTCTTCCTAGGCTCATCCAGGAGCTGTGGAAGCAGAGAGATAATGCAAAAAAGAAGAACAACAAAGAAGAGAGCTTTGCCATCAAGATTACTATGAATAGTTTTTTCGGAGTCCTTGCCAACCCGATGTGCAGGTTCTATTCACTTGATATGGCAAATGCGATAACCCATTTCGGCCAGTACATTGTGAAGAAGACAGCTGAGCTTGCAGAGGAGAAAAAATACAGGGTCATATATAGTGATACAGATAGTATATTCGTAGAGACAAAGGCAGGCGATGCTGAAAAAGCAAAGAAACAGGGTGATAAGATCTCTGTGTTCATAAATAAATTCTGGAAGAATTATGCAAAGTCTGAGTTCGGTATGGAAAGCTTTCTCGAGCTGCAGTTCGAGAAGACATTCGTCAGGTTTATCATGCCCAAGATCAGGGGCACAGAAAAAGGCGCAAAAAAAAGATATGCAGGCCTCCTGATAAACGACGGAAAAGAGAAGATTGATTTTACAGGCCTGGAGTTTGTCCGGAGAGATTGGACTGAGGTATCCAAGAAATTTCAGCTTGAGCTTCTGGACAGGATATTCCATAAAAAAGAAGTAGTTGATTACATAAAGAAATTTGTCTCAGACCTGAAAAAAGGAAAATACGATAATCTGCTCATCTATAAAAAAGCAATAAGGAAAAATCTTGATCAGTACACAAAGACAACTCCGCCTCATGTCAAGGCAGCCAGGAAGCTGAAAAAACTTACGAGCAGCATAATCTCTTATGTCATGACAACAGACGGTCCAGAGCCAGTCCAGCAGATTACACATGCTGTTGACTACGACCATTACATAGAGAAGCAGCTCAAGCCAATTGCTGATTCTATCCTTGTTTTCTATGACAAGTCCTTTGATGAGCTGCTGCAGGATACAAAGCAGACAAGCTTGTTTAAGTTCGGGTGATGTAATAGTATTATTGTTTTTGTTTTTTTCAGGATTCTAAATAATATTTGCTTCCTGAAGAAGTCCAATAATAAATACACCCACAAGAACAATCACTAAAACAATTCCGGAATAGTACATTATGTCTAATTCAAGATATCTTCCTAAAAAAATTACTCCAACTCCTAATAAGGCTAACCAAATAAACCAAGGAATGTGTTTTATACTTAAATCAATGTTGAATGCCATAAACTAAATGGAAACTTTGTTTACTATTTATTTTTTTTCGAAATTAGTAAATATAATCTCATATCATCAACAGCAGCACAACCCTTCCGAATATAGTAAACAGAAATATGTTGAACATGACATTTGTTATTACGTAAATCATATATTTCGGGAGAAATCCAGGACTGGTCAGTCCTGTCCATAGCACATTATTTGCATTTATACCCAGGGTGGCGAATGTGCCTATTGTTACTATATCCAGATGCGGGAAAAAACCAGAAATAACTGCAGCAATGCAGTATCCAGGAATAACCCAGATTATGTAATTGCCGAAAAACCCTCCTGCTACCATGTGGTAAGTGATGAGGACAAAAGTGGCCATCAGGGATATCCATGGTCCGAATTTCATTGCAGAGAGCACAGCCACAAATGTTACAAGCTCAATGCCAATATTTCTTAATTTGAACGCATTCAGGAAATAGCTTAGGCTTAAACTTAGACCTATCAGAAGCACAAGTATCATTACACCTTTGAACAATGCAAAGAGAAGCAGGACAAGGGCTATAGGTCTTACGTATTTCAGAAATCTGTTCTTTTTCTGTTTTTTCTTATCCATCGACCAAGACTAATTGAAAAAAGGTTATAAAGATTGTGATAACGATCCGGATTGTGTATTTAGATTATAACTTTAATAATATATTAGAGTACTTTAAAATAGTAACATATTTAAGTTAATTGTCTATACTTTTCAGAACAGTAAATTTTTTTGGGGAGGAAAAGGGTGGAAGACAATCTAGTCTCTAAAAGTAATTTGTCTAGTGGAATCGTTGCATCTCTTGGAGGACTCTTAGTTTTAGACTCAGTATCTTATTTAGA